>JBEBHM010000226.1:0-11687 GCA_040080875.1 Pirellula sp. | reverse complement strand
GGACTCGTGGCCTCGTCCACTACGAACAATTGGTAGAACTATTTCTGCCGATCGCCTCATCGCTCGTTGGCATAATAGCAATCACGATGCTGGACAATGATATGGCCTTAAAAAAAAAAGCCAAGTGAATACACCCGGCTTTCGAAAATCAAATGCAAGAACCATTGGAGAAACAGTCTTTTGACTGATTACTCTGCGTCCCCTTCGTCTTGTTCCTCTTCGTCATGCTCTTCTTCGCCTTCTTCTTCGCTTGAGTCGTTGCTCACGTACGCCGAATGGTCAAAACTGACAAAGGTTTCGCTGCTGGTGAACGGAATGGGCAATACGCCGTTCTTTCTCGCTTGTGCTACGTCGATCATGTGATAGTTACTCTTCGGGTCCGAAAACTTTTCTGCCGCTTTTCCTAATTCCGAAGTGCCATGTTCAATCGCAGCTAGGAAGCTCGCCCAAGAAGCGCTTTCTTGAAAAGACACATCCACAGCGTTCTCAAATAGTTCAGGAATCTCGTCGAGCAATTCGACTTCGGCGTCTACCATAGTCGTCTCCAAACCAAAATAAATTTCGCCAGCCGGATCGGCTGCAAAGGCGACGTAACAGTGTCCTGGAACCAACACGAGCCTTGCTTCGATGCCTATTTTTCGGAGGAGCGAAACGAAGAGTACCGACCCATCGACACAGTTCGCTTGTGTGTTGTTAACGCTGTCTTCGATGAGACGAACATTTTGACTTGCAACATCATTCGAATCTGCAGCCGTGGTTGTGATGCTACTGTATCGCACATCTCGTGCAACCATCAGGTCCCACAGCGAGTACGCTTGTCGAATCACTTCTTCGGCGCTCTTGCTTTGATAGCCGGTAAATCGATCAACGATTCCAAGGTCGAGTGCCTCACGCAGCATTTTGTCAACGAACGGATGTTGTTCATTGACATACGCTGCAAACGTGAAACTCAAGTCGACTTCACTGTCTCCCAGTCGTACTGCTAACGGACAATCGGAAATCGATCGAAACGTCACCGTTTCGCTGATGACTTTTGGCTTTCCCGAGCCTATTTGAACCGTTAAAGTAATCGAAGCAGGCGTAGCTTGTCGGCATTGGCTCAATCGATCGTATCGGTAACGAACCTTCGGCATCACGTTGTAGGAAACGTCTTTCGTAGGCAGTATGCCTGAATACTCGCTGTCCTCGATAAATTCGCTGCAACTCACCGTGACCTTGACCGGTTCATTGTCCCTGCTTGCGACCAGTCGTACACCCATCATACCTTTGGGATCTCCGAGAATATCGCTAGGGTTCTCACCCGCGCTCGGCTTAATAGATGCGGTTGCGATCAAATAGGACGGAAACAGTTGGTGGTCCCATCCAAGCACTGTTTCCATTTCGCTTTGAGCGAGAGAAACCACTGGATTCAGGAATAAAGTCAGGGCCAAGCAAGGAACACATGTCAAGGACAACGATCGCATAAGTACGCTTCCAAAGAGAGTTGAAAATTGGGGCTTCTCACTTTCAAAGTTACGCCTTGAACGAGCATCGCTACGATCTCGGCACGTGAAAAGCACGAGAAATTTGTTAGCTTGCGAGGGCTGCGTCAACAATAACGAATTCGGCGGCATTTCTACGAAGCTGCATTGGCGGCACAACCTGCATATTCCAACCGATCTGAACGTTTCCAAATCCCACGAAACGACACCACGAATGCGATAGGGCGTTGCATTGGTAGAATGTTGAGTATTCCGAATACGAATGTATCCGTTCTTTAGATTTCCATGCCGCAACCGTCCATTCCTATGCAGATTGAAATTTCTGGTGACGTGACCATTGGAATTGCGGCGCACAATGGTGCCGCCGTGACCAAGCTGGCCCTTGATTGTTTATTCCATGCGGTACGGGACTCCCAGTATGAGTTGATCCTGGTTAATGACGCCTCCACGGATGACACGGCAAAACTGTTCGCTTGGGCTGCGAGCATTCACAAGCCTACTCGCATCTTTGAATTCAAACAAAATCTGGATTACGTTCATAGCGTCAATGCCATACTCAGCCACGCACAAGGCCAACGAATCGTATTTTTGTCGAATGACTACCTTGTCAGTCCAGCCTGGTTACGGAAAACTCTTGCTTCGCTCGATCAAGATCCATCCAATGGAATCGTAACGGGTGTTTCGAATTTCTGTGACAATATGAATAGTCCGACGCGAAACCTCTTGAATCCCCGATTCGGAATAAATGGAGCGAATGAGTTGTATGCGTTCGCTCACGGTGTGGCGAGCGCATTCGAAACCCGCCCGTTGATCCACGACCCCTACTTTGTTGGAGATGCGTTTGTCGTCACTCGCGAAGTGCTCAAACGGGTTGGGACCTTCGACACGAGGTTCGTTGGGTATGTGGCAGATCTCGACTTTTCCATTCGGTGCCGTAAAAGCGGCTTGGCTGTGGTTACCAATCAATCCGCTTTCGCATACCACATGCATGGAGCCAATTTTTCAAATGTCAATGACGAAGCTCGAGAATCCAGGATTCAGGCCAGGTTGGCGAGAGTCTTTAGAGCTTTCAATCAATTCATCCACAAGTATCAATTGGGCGACGTTGTTTCAGAAAGGCAAGAGCACGGGCCCATTCCAGAAAGTGACCTCATAGCGGCAGCAACCCACGCACAGCAGCGCATCCGAGAAGATCAGGTTTTTGTGGCCCCCATCAGTTACGAACCATTCGAAACGCGCAGCCCGTGACGCTCGCGTCAGCAACGCTCACGATGGCGTTGAATGAGTTCATACAAGGTTTTTTCGAACCGCCCACACCGCGGCTTGCGTTCGATCCGAGACGCCGATCTTGCGTAGGATGTGTTGCACGTGTTCCTTGACCGTTTCGTAACTAATTCCCAAGGACAATGCGATCTCCTTGTTGGTGAGTCCATTGGCCAGTTGTTTTAAGACTTCGCCTTCGCGCTGAGTCAACGGAATTTCCGAATCTCCTCCGACACGCATCGATGCCAACGCACCTGTCACGCGGCGAAGCTCTTCACGACTCCAAATACTCTCTCCATTTGCCGTACGTTGAATGGCGTCGAGAATCTTTTCTCGAGTGTCTGTCTTCAAAATGTACCCATTGGCGCCTAAGGCCACAGCGCGAGCAACATACGTGGGGTTGTCGTAAGCAGAAAAAATAAGGGCAGGTTGGGATGGCGAATGCGTTTTAATTTTCCCCAACAGCTGAAGTCCATCGCCGCCAGGCAAGCGAACGTCCAAAATAACCAAATCATACTTCTGCGAAATGAACTTGTTATATCCCTGCTCTGCGTTGGTGGCCTCGTCCGCCACCTCGAATTCCGTTCCTGCCAGCATTTGACGAAGGCCAATTCGGACGATTTCGTGGTCGTCTACAAACAAAATTTTTTGGGACATGGCACGACTCCTACCTCAAGTTCCATCAAGGAAGGTGAGCGATTGAAAGATAGTAGACTCAATGGGGAGGTGGCTGCTGGCTACGGAGGGGGGCGTGAAGTTTGTGTCACGACTCGCCGACTATCGAAATGGGTAGGCGTGAAAACGAACTTACGTGAACAATAGCATGCAATTGCGGGAAACACCATCCTTAGCCGAAAATCTTCCCACCAAGCTTTAGTGGTGCTTAATTTTACTTTGCGATGAATTAATGCCATTTAGATAGCAATAATCCCACCTTGCGTCAACTTAGGGCCATGCATTTTAAGCAAGTTTTTCAGTGAATACCCACCAAGCGAGTGGTTGCAATGATTACAACCGGAATGCTATGGCACTCGAACGACGACTCATGATAGTTTGCATATCCGAGCGAAGTGCGAGCGAAGCACTCGGATAATCGAAATCGAATTGCAATGGAATGCAGGATGTACAAGTTACTTCTTTGTTGGCGCTATTTGCGAACACGATGGATCGCTTTAGCATCGATCGTGTCGGTCACCTTGGGGGTGGCAACCCTCATAGTGGTCAATAGCGTCATGGATGGTTTTACGTCCGAGATGCAAGACCGAATGCACGGCATCCTGAGTGATTTGGTCGTAGAAACACGCGCTACGAACGGCATGGGCGAGCCAAAGTGGTACATCGATCGCATCAAGGCGAGGTTGGGTGATTCGGTCGAGGGAATTACGACGGTGGTGACCCTGCCGGCCATGATGACTTTTCATCACAATGGAAACGCCCACACACAACAAATCAATCTGATCGGCATCGATCAGACAACCTATGCCAGCGTGAGCGATTTTAGCAAGTACTTGTTGCATCCGGAAAATCGGAAACAGCTTGATTTCATTCTTAAGCAAAGCGGCTACGCACCCGAGCGAGAGGCGTTGCAGCCAGCCGGCTGGGAACATCGAACGCGAGTCGAACAAATCAAGAAAGCACGTCAGACCGAGGCCGAACGCTATGAACGACTTCAACTGAAGATCGCCGAGGAACAAGCGATTGCCAACACCCAAGTGTCGGCTCCTCAAACATCGGGCGAGTCATCCGATGGGGGTTCGTCTGAAACCGAATTGTTTCTTTCTGGTCCGAAGATTCCTTCGTTGTCCAATCAACCGGGTCAAGGGCGGGTCTTCGATGGCTCCAAGGAACAGCGAACTGGGATCGTTTTGGGAATTGGGATCGGCAGTGTTCGAGGACGCGATACGGATGGCAAGGTCAAAGATTATTTCTTCATTCGACCGGGCGATGACGTGAGTGTTGCGTTTCCGAACGCAGGGACACCCCCTCGAGCGATCGACGAGCAATTTACGGTCGTTGATTTTTACGAAAGCAAGATGAGCGAGTACGACGCCACGTTTGCATTTGTACCGATCGAATCGCTGCAGCGCGCCCGCGGCATGATCGATCCAATTTCGAAGCAAGGTGCGGTCACTTCGATACAAATCAAATTGGCAAAAAATTCGGACTTGACCACGGCCAGGGACGCATTGCGAGACGAGTTCCCTCCATCGGAATCTTACGTTCAGGTCAATTCATGGCGAGATACGCAAGGACCCTTGCTTGCTGCGGTTCAATTGGAAACTACGATTTTGAACGTACTGTTGTTCATGATCATCGCCGTCGCTGGCTTCGGGATCCTTGCCACGTTTTTTATGATCGTTGTCGAAAAAACGCGAGACATAGGCGTCCTCAAATCGCTCGGGGCACCCGGCGGTGGAATCGCATCCATCTTCTTGGGGTACGGCGTGTTGCTCGGCTCGGTGGGCTCGGGCGTAGGGGTGATCTGCGGACTCTTGTTCGTGTGGAAAATCAACGAGATTGCTCGCGTATTGGAGTGGATTACCGGCCGAGAGGTTTTTGATCCCACCGTCTACTACTTTGACACGATACCCACCATCATTCACCCGATCATGCTCGTTTGGGTAAGTATCGGTGCAGTCTTGATCGCAGTCCTGGCAAGCGTGTTGCCATCGATCCGAGCTGCTCGTATGCACCCCGTGGAGGCCCTGCGTTATGAATAGCACGAAACCAGTCCGGACGCTCGGCACGGCCGCAGCTGAGTCACCTGCAAGCAAATTGCGAGTGGTGCGGCCGGAGCAGGAAACAGAACGTCATGCCATACGAGGTGTTCCTGATCTGTTCACTCACGAAGCCATGGTGATGGCTCACAACGTGACCAAGTCGTACCGACGCCATAAGACCAGCGTGCCGGTTCTCAAGGGAGTCGATTTTTCTGCCGAAAAAGGCAAGATCACAGCCATTGTAGGACAAAGCGGTTCAGGCAAGAGTACTTTGTTGCATCTGTTGGGCACCTTGGATCGGCCCGATAGTGGCGAAATATACTTTGAGAACGCTCGCATCGACAACCTGCCAGCTCGAAAGCGAGATGCGTTTCGCAACTCGCAGCTCGGCATGATCTTTCAATTCTACCACTTGCTTCCAGAGCTTTCGTTGCTCGAGAACATAATAGCGCCTGCCATGATCGGGCACAGTCTCTTTTCGTATTTCCGAAATCGCTCGTCCATCATTGAACGAGCCAAAAGCATTACCGATCGGATCGGGTTGTCCCATCGATTGCATCATAAACCGAACGAACTTTCTGGCGGTGAAATGCAACGGACCGCCATCGCGCGTGCGCTCATCACCAATCCCAAAATCCTGTTGGCCGACGAACCGACGGGCAATCTGGACCAGGAGACGGGTCAATCGATTTTGAATCTCATGCGGTCGCTCAATCAAGAGACCGGACTCACGATTGTTATGGTGACGCACGACGAAAACATCGCGAATCAATGCGACGCGCTGGTCCGACTCAAAGGTGGCAAAGTCGAACGACTCAAGTGAACTGGCAGGACTTGGCAATCTTTGCGGATTGTAGTGATTAGTCTCATGCCGGCCGCATTGGCCAGTCGATCTAAGGACTACAGTTATGCTCGCAAAGCCATTTCACTTATGGAACCGAACGGATGTACGAGTCATTTTTCGGGTTTGTCAAACGACCATTCTTAGCGGTATCGACGCTTGATCGCTACTTTCCGGGATCAAGCATCGAACAAACATTTCAAACCACTTCGCGAGCAATCCAGCGCGGCGAGGGTCCGGTTGCGATATTTGGTGGCACCGGCTTGGGCAAGACCATGTGTTGCTTGCGGGTTGCTGAAAATTTCCGACGCAATTTTGAAGTGGTGATGCTTGCCAGTTCGCAACTCATTACGCGTCGCGCTTTGCTCCAAAGCCTTCTCTTCGAATTGAGAATGCCGTATCGCGAGATGTCCGAAGGTGAACTTCGACTGACGTTGATGAACCGTCTCCAACCATCCACTGAGAACCCTTCCGATGGCCTCGTCCTCATTGTAGACGAAGCCCAAACGCTTTCAATCAAGTTGCTTGAGGAGTTACGACTGCTCACCAACGTGGTCCGAAACGGAGTCCCGCGAGTCCGCTTGATTCTTTGCGGGACGATGCGCCTAGAGGAATCCCTCGGTAATCCCATGATGGAGTCGCTGAATCAACGCTTAGCGGCCCGCTGCTATCTGACTCCGCTAAGTTTGCAAGAGACAGGTCAGTATGTCAAACACAAGATCGAATTGAGCGGAGTGGAAAGCTCAAGCGTGATGACACGCGATGCGCTCGACGCCATTTTTCGTGGTTCCGATGGGGTTCCCCGACTCATTGATCAACTGGCAGATCAGGCGCTCATGTTGGCTTGCGCTGACCGAGAACGCCCCGTATCGGCCGCGATGGTGGGACGTGCCTGGTGCATGTTGCAACAACTCCCCAATCCATGGAGCGAACCTGAGTCGATCGTCAAGCAAGAAGTTGTAAATCCTGTGACGTCCATTCGACCGCCTGTTGCCGAAAACGCAACGCTGGCCGCATTCTTGACGACTCCACCTCAGAGCTCCTCACCGCCGGCCCCTCCATCGATTGCAACAGCGTCCGATATGCCGATGTGGTCAGTCGTTCCAACTCGTGTCAATGAGTCGTCGGCTCCGTCGTCGTCCATCGAATTTGGCCTATTGGATGACGACCTCGTCGGCCAAGTACGCCCGGCTTCGGATTCGCTCTTGCGATCATTTACCAATCCCGGAGCTACAATCGATGCGGGAACAAACCGAACGGCCAGTTCCGGTCCAGCGGCAAGCTCCGATCCTGTGGCCAGTCGTTCCAGCGCGTCTCCCGTATCTCAGCCGACCAACAAAAAGAACGTTCTCGATGTCTTTGCGGGCGACTTTGACGAAGAGTTTTCGATCCCCGTCCAAACGTCTGGTGGCTATCAAGCGTACTCGGGTGCAGCTTATGGCAACTTGAATTACGACCTTTCCAACTTTGGCTCGCAAGCCAACGACTCGGCACGAAACGTTAAGAGCGATATTCAAGAAGCCAATGACTTCCTGAGTTTCGCCACTCCACCGGAACGATCGGTCGCAAGACAATCGGCTTCTCTATCGGAACTTAATCCGGCTCAGTTCAAATTCGCCGAACCCAACACGGTCGAACCCCACATGGGCGAGTCCAACATGGTCGCACCCAACACGGTCGCACCCAACACGGTCGCACACAGCTACTTCGAACCTGTTTCCAACATCTCGCCGGAGCAAGCCGCCAACTTGGAACGTCAAATCGAAGAAGAAATGCGAGAATTGGTCTCAGGCTTAAACTTGAACGCGATGACCTTCGATCCCGCCATTCCCATCGACGCTTTTCCAGTCCAATCCGCGTTCACATTCGAAGCCGTTCACGAGCGCGACTCTGTTGATGCGCAACGTACACACCAAGCTCATTCGGATGTACTTTCCTTTTCCGGATTGAACAGTTCGCCGGATCGCTCTGAAAACGCGGGAATGTACTCGGATATGGAAGAGCAACGTGCCGCCATGAATGATGACCGCGACCTCTTGGTGATCGAAGATGAATTGGAGACGGTTCGCAGCGGCGCACAGCAAGCTGCTGTGGCTTCAAGCCGCGCCGTACTTCATCCCTATGCCAAGCTGTTTACTAAGCTGAGAAACTCGTAATGTCCGAGTCTTCAAACTCCCATGAGTTGAGACTGTGGATGCCAACCTTGCAAGCATACTGCAGCGCGATAGCACGCGGTGAGCCCATCGAGGCACCCGACATCGCTTCGCCCTTGGGCTCAAACGCTCCCGAAATACGAGACTTAGTCGCCAACATCGAGGTCGACGATTCAACAGATGCGTTGTCAAGCGACTGCGTGTCTCCGAATCTGGATATTGTCCGCCTCGGAGATGCGGACCTACGTGCGGATTTATGTGCGGACCTAGGGGGTGAGCCGAGCCGTCTTGAGGTGATACAATTCCCAATTGAAAAATTGGTGCCAAAGATCATCAAATCCAGCACGTTTGTTCTCGGATTGGGAACTCTTGGAACGTGCAATTACGTGAGCCATGAGCGATTGATTGTTCAACTTGTCAAGGAATGCGTTCGCTCGACCAATCGACGTGTCATGCTGATTCAGTTCGCCGCCGACAGCGCGGCGCCTAGACCGGAGTGTGATGACTTGCCAGCCGAATCCCCCACGATCGATGGTATCGATAGAACCGTTTGGTATCTGCCGGGCGAGTCGAAATCGGATAAGCTTCGGTGGAACAGGCAGCTCGCTCAAATGGTCGAGTTGCACGAGGAATACGGTTTAATTGTTTTGGAGCTGGGCGATTTGGGAATGGGTGTATTGCCGCGATCGAGTCGATTGTGTGACGGAATCGTCATCCAAATGCTAGAATCATTGACTGAGCGGGAAACAATTCGAGCGCTGAAAACGATCCGAGTGGAGAATTTGCCGGTGCTGGGAGCTTGGTCGCTCACACTAGGCAGCAAAGCCGTAGCTGCATAGGAGATCTACCCATTTTCGTCGCAAATCGTTCGCTGGCTTTGACATGAGCCTGAGGCGCTAGCCGAATTCCTGCAATGTGGCTCGGCTAGCGCCTCAGGCTCAACACACAACCAACGAAAACGTTGATTCAAAAGTGGGAAGATCTCCTATCGCCTCAGGCTTAATCATGCGAAGATTTGTGATACTGAAACGCGGGAAAGCCTAGTAGGAGTTCGAATTGTTTTTTTGCGGTGGTTTTTAGCAGTGGAAAGCGTGTTATGGTGCGTTGCTTGGTTACTGGGGGAGCTGGCTTTATCGGTTCTCATCTTGTGCGCGGACTCTTGGACGCGGGGCATCGAGTGCGGGTGCTCGACAGTTTATGCACAGGCAAGCGAGAGAATCTCGAAGAAGTTTCCGAGCGAATCGAGTTCGTCGAGGGAGACATCTGCGATCCCATAGCGGTCAAAGAGGCGCTATCTGGCATAGAACGCGTGTTTCACCAAGCTGCGCTCGCCTCGGTTCCGCTGTCGTTAGAACGACCGCTCGATACGCATCGGGCTTGCGCGACCGGGACATTGAACATGTTGCATATGAGCGTTCAGGCAGGTGTGAAACGGTTTGTCTATGCAGCCAGCAGCAGTGCGTATGGAGACCAACCGACATCCTCCAAGCGCGAGTCCGATTTGCCGATGCCGCTTTCCCCTTATGCCGTCGCCAAGTTAACGGGCGAATACTATTGCCAAGCGTACTTCCATAGCTTTGGACTCGAGACCGTCGGAATCCGATACTTCAATGTCTATGGCCCACGCCAAGATCCAGACAGTCCTTACTCGGCCGTCATTCCACTCTTTGTAAGTCGCATCCTGACCGGCCAGCGTCCTTTGATCTACGGTGATGGACTGCAGTCTCGAGATTTTACGTATGTCACCAATGTCGTGCATGGAAACTTGCTAGCTGCCGATCGCCCGAACATTGGAGGACGCATCATCAACGTAGCCGACGGTGGACAAACGACTCTATTGCAATTGCTCAAACTGCTAAGTCAATTGTTGGGCAAACCCGTGGAACCAGACTTTCAACCGGCGCGCGTGGGCGATGTCCGCGAAAGCCTCGCTGATATTAGTTTAGCCAGGAAACTTCTTCGGTATGAACCTCAAGTTCGATTGGAAGAAGGTATCAAGCGGACCATCGCGTATTACCGCGAGACCGTAGGGGCATACGCTTAGAACTCGCCCGTTCGATGTTTTTACTTTCGATAGTAGTGTTGCTGCTGGCCGCCTTGCCAGTGTTGATGTTTCTCAAGAACATGACGCTCTTCTTGCCAGCGGCGATTCCGAGCCAACCTCTATCGTCGACGCCTACAATCGCTGTCAGCGTCTTGATTCCGGCTCGCAACGAAGCCGCAAGCATCCGTGCAACTCTCGAATCGGTCCTGCGATCACAACATCCATCCTTCGAAGTGCTCGTGTTGGACGATCATTCCGAAGATGAAACGGCAACCATTGTCCAATCGATTGTTGAGCGAGATTCTCGAGTAAGACTTTTGCAATCCGCTCCGTTGCCATCCGAATGGAACGGCAAGCAACATGCTTGTTGGCAACTGGCGAATCATGCCCGCAACGAATGGCTCCTTTTTTTGGATGCCGACGTTCGACTCTCAGAGGATGCTATCACCCGTTGCTTGTCGGAACAGACGACGCGCAAAGCACCGCTCATCAGCGGTTTTCCTCGACAAGAGACGCTGACGCTCGCAGAGAAGTTGCTTATCCCGCTGATGCACTACGTTTTGCTCGGGTATCTGCCTATCGAACGCATGCGAGCCACGTTGGGGATCGGGCTGGCTGCGGGATGCGGTCAACTATTCTTGGCGCATAAGCCGGCCTATATGGCCTGCGGCGGTCATTCCGCGATTCGCACCTCGCGGCATGATGGAATTCAATTGCCGCGAACGTTTCGCAAGGCCGGTTTCCCAACCGATATTTTCGATGCAACCGATATCGCGCGTTGCCGAATGTACACAGGTGTTTCTCAGGTTTGCAATGGATTGCTCAAGAATGCGACCGAGGGAATTGCCAACCCAAAATTGATACTGCCTTTCTCGGTTCTACTCATCGGCGGTTCCGTGCTACCCATCGTCGGATTACTAGTTAGCACCCTTGCGGGAGCCCCAATCCGGACGGGATTGCTGTTTGGAGTCGCATCGGCCATCTCGTTTGTCCCTAGAATCATTGCTTGCCAGCGATTTAAGCAGCCAGTTTTGGGAGCTCTGCTTCATCCCGTGGGTGTTAGCTGCTTCGTCGCCTTGCAATGGATCGCGTTGGTCCGGAAACCGCTTGGGTATTCCACTCTGTGGCGAGGCCGCAAATAAACCATTTGCACTGTGGGTCGCTCGTGGGTCGCTCGTGGGTCGC
>JBEBHM010000225.1:0-11694 GCA_040080875.1 Pirellula sp. | reverse complement strand
TCGCTGAACGCCTTCTATGCCCTTTTGCGTTCGCCAACTAATCCAACGCAACGATTCCGCTTGTATACTTACACTTAACCATGGTGAATCTAACTTTCGAAAGATGATTTGATGAACACAGAAACGATTCGTGAATGGCTAAACCGTCGCCCGTTTGAGCCTTTCTTGCTTGCTATGTCGAATGGCGAAACGCATCCCGTCAAGCATCCTGAAAACGTCATCGTATTGAAAACACGATTGATCATCGGATACCCTGAAACAGATAGCGTCGAGCATGTGTCGCTTTTGCACGTCAACAGTATTCGTCCTCTACAACTGGCTTAGGTTTCTATGCTTGGACATATCGCTACGATGCGGAACAAGACAACACAATTCCAATCGACGCATCTCAAGCGTCTTCGTCCATCAATGTCGATCAAGCGATCTTAGAGATAGATCTCGCGTTGCAGGAACTGGAGCGACAAGTGTTCGACTCCGAAAATTTGCCTCAATAATTCAACAAGTCGAACACAATCGACCAGGAGAACAGCCAAAACATGAAAACAACCAACACGAGCCGTATAGCCATGATGCGATACGTGGTCATGTCGCTGATGATGACCGTTGGTGCGCTAACTACGCGGACGGCGTTTAGTCAATCGGAAGTTGCCTCGACGGAGAACGATCCACAACGGATTATTGCGGAGTTGAAGCGATTGGGATTAGACAAGGACACCGTCCAAACGCAACAGCTTCGCGAAAGGCTCAAGCAGATTACGCTTAAGCAATTTCGTGAAATGGAGGCCACTCGTGTAAAGCAGTTGTCAGAGTTGGAGTCGAGGGTCGAGGAATTGCGAAAGGTCATCTCCGATCGAGCGAACCAGGCTGAAAAAATTGTCGAGCGCCGCATCAAGAACTTGCTCGACGAAGGGGATGGCCTGGGCTGGGAACTGAAGGATTCCGATCCAACCCGCGCGAAGACTTCTCCAAACAACAAAAGCCAAACAGACAATCGCCTTGACAGTTCTCGTTGGGAGCAATTCGTGAATTCCTTTTGGGAGCAATTGGGGCTACGGCTATCAGCTGTCCCCACGCCCGACATGCCCGTATTAAAAGGAGGCCTCCAAGTAGTTGAAGTGCGTAAGGTAGGTCCCGCCGAACGGGCGAAGTTGACGACGGAAGACATCATCTATGGAGTGATGGACTGGCAAACTCCGAAGCTGGAGTCTTTGGATTGGATACTTAAGAATCCAAGCTTTTACGACGCACGTTCATTCAAGGTTTATCTCATTCGAAATCAAAAACAATTGACGCTGTCCATGTCTTTGGAGCCGAATCGAGAGGCTGTTGCGAGTCTTATTCCCCCATCCTTGAAGGGAGTAAATGCTACCGAAACGAAGGCAGTGGCCAATGAATTGAGAATTGCAGTCGATGGAACAAGTCGGTACGTGGTCGACGGTTCAGTTTACGAGTGGGATCAATTGGAGTCGCTTATCAAGAAGCGAGTTGCGGCCAACGAAACAACTAAGAAATCACAAAACGAGGGGGTCTCGGTGTCGATAACCCTTGGAGAAGGAACTCCATTCTTGGCCGTCAAAAAGCTTATGGACCTTTGCCAAACACTCAATATCAGTCAAGTCAAATTTCAGCTTGCCTCAAACTCAAAGGAATTCGAGCAATCGAGGATTGCAATTGATCGAGAAACGGTGACCGGCGGGCAAGCACCAATCGAACGATTCGAAGAGGATAGACTTGAGCCAGCTAAGGTAAAACTGCTATGGCTTCAACAACAGCTCGAACGCTTCGAAGAGGATAGAATAGGGCCAGTCAGGGCCAAATTGCATGCACTAAAACAACTGCAGCTTGGGGATTCGCATCCAAGTGTCGTTCAGATAAAGAATCTGCTTGAGGAGCTCGATGCGGCACTTGAAAAAAAGAAGAAGGACTATGCAGATTCGATGGAAAACGAGCAATCAAGTTCCATTCGCAACCAAGATAAGTTGGCCACCGCGTATGCAACGATTGAACGCTTCGAAGAGGAGAGAATTAGGCCAGTCAGGGCACAGTTGCAGGCGCTGAAACAAAAACAGCTTGGTGATTCTCATCCCAGTGTCGTTCAAGTAAAGCATGTGCTCGATGAGCTTGAATCGCAACTCGCGAAGAAAAAGAAGGAATATGCAGATCGTGTCGAATCCCTCCCGCGTAATCCCCGAACGACTGACAAGACGAAGCCTTAACAGGGCATTGCGACGAGGCTTGCTCGTAAAACGGCACTTGACGGTCTGCCAGGATTTGCGACAGTTCGTGTACTTCAATCTCGCTTGATTTCCGATCCAAAGGTCAGCAAAATCAACGTATCATCGACAGGGAACTATCCTTCTTGACGGAAACGGGATTGAAGAAAGACCGATTATCACGACGGATCAACCAAAAACGACGATGAAAACACGCTGGTCGGAACATGAAGATGCGAGCAACAAGGACATTCGCGATGAAATTTTGCGAATGCTGTTGATGCTCAAGCGGGGCGAAAGTATTTGCCCTTCGGATGCTGCCCGCGCCCTGGGGCAAAAATGGCGGGAGATGATGCCGACAGTCCGCGAGGTCGCGGCCGATATGGTTCGCGACGGTTCCATCGAAATCACTCAAAACGGCGAAATCGTCGATGTCGATGAGCGCGACATTGAATCGATCAAGGGCCCGCTTCGATTGCGTTTGGCCACGCAGAATAGCTGAGCTTGGACGATTGGAATCAT
Organism: Pirellula sp.; assembly: GCA_040080875.1. Lineage (GTDB taxonomy): Bacteria > Planctomycetota > Planctomycetia > Pirellulales > Pirellulaceae > JBKCUI01. The sequence goes on along the minus strand of JBEBHM010000225.1, from coordinate 8,959 downwards.
TCAGGTTTACCAGGTTTCTGGCTAGTACAGCGAGCCACGCGAACCTCGGACGAAAGGGTGCTCGGTTAGCAAAAAGCCTAACAATCCGCAGGATAAACCTGCGGGATTCGTTTGCCACAACCTGCGGGATTCATTTAATCAACCGGCCGGAATCGGAAACTGATCTGATTGGCTAAAGTAGACACGCAAATCCGGTCGCGCGGGACAGCCGAAACCATGAAAAACCCAGCACTGAATCAGTCGTTTTTCCCAGCGTTTTTAAAGCGTTTTGGACTTTTACATATCTTTGACACGCCGAGAACACCTTCCCGACATACATCGTAGCAATTCGGCGTTACTGTATGCGTAGCTTTGAGTGGTCAAGAAGCTGTTCATCCCCTTGGACGGCACCAATTTCGAAGGACATCCAAGCATTAGGAATCTGGGCATGTTAAGAGACGAGGCCAATGTCGATACGCCAAATCAACAATTCCATCAGCATCATTCTGGCCCAATGGTAGCCTCCACCCAACCTCAGGTCGAGGAAGTCGCGCCTGCGAACTTGCGATCAACGCGAAGCTCATCCAAGGAATCTCCGGTCCCAACGGTCTGGAATTTACAGATCGGTGCTACGATCTTCCTTTTGGCACTGCACATTGGAGCGGTGTTTGCTCCTTGGACCTTTACTTGGAGCGGGCTTGCACTGGCTGTCTTTATGCATTGGCTCACGGGCAGCATCGGTATATGCCTTGGATTCCACCGCCTATTGACGCACACCGGCCTTGTGGTTCCCGCATGGCTTGGCAATACGTTTGCGACCATTGGATGTATGGCTGGAGAGGGTGGGCCAATTTCGTGGACCGCCAATCACCGAAAACACCACGCTTACAGCGATCAGCCCGGTGACCCGCATTCGCCACATGACGGACCATGGTGGGCGCACGCGTTTTGGCTTGCGTTTAGCACCGACAATGGTGATCCCGAGGGATATGCGAGAAAATGGGTTCCGGATCTGATGAAAAACAAATTTCTTGTGTTTCTCGAAAAAGCATTTCTTCCGCTTCACATTGTTTTTGGTGCGATGGTCACTGCGGCCGGTTATGCCATCGGTGGTCCGTCGTTAGCCGCATCTTGGTTTGTTTGGGTTGTTTGCCTTCGGATGGTAGCTGTCCTGCATACCACTTGGTTTGTCAATTCGGCTTCTCACATTTGGGGTTATCGAAACTACAAGACGACCGACGATAGTCGTAATCTTTGGTGGGTTGCGATCATTGCATACGGCGAAGGCTGGCATAACAATCATCACGCGCACCCAAGGCTTGCACAACACGGCCACAAATGGTGGGAATTCGATATGACGTACATGGTCATCCGACTTCTCAAGGCAGTTGGGCTTGCGAAAGAAGTCGTGGATCTCAAGAGCATGGAAGAAAAGAAACAACGCCATGCGGAACGAGCTGCCGCGTAAGATTTCTGTGAAATCGAGGAACGAATGGGGACAATCGTTCTGCAACCACGGGAACGATTGGGGACAAGCGTTCTACTCTGCGCGTTTGCTTTCCGTGTCGTGACGCCTGCCCAGCGTCCACGAAATACCGAGCCAAATCGACAAAGCGGGTATCAACAGGAGAGGTGAGAATCCGAGCGATAAACCCGTCTTGGTGAGCGTGCTGCACAGTTGTCCCGCGACGACGTCGCTGAATCGAAACAATACCGTATCGATGAAGCCTTTGCTGACGTATCGCTCTTGCTTGGACAAGAGCGTGAACAGCAAGTTTTGGCCGGGCGTCATGAGTCCATAGCCTACGATTTGTTGTGTCGCTTGAACGATCACCAAGACCGAGAGCGTAGGTAGTTGACCCCATCCTAATTTGGTAATGTTCGGAGGTTCCATTACGAATTTCCATGTGGCTGGGCGTAGTGGATCTTGTTAAAGATCCGGATGCTGCAGGATCTTTAACATCAAAGATCCGGATGCTGCAGGATCGTTGACAAGATCCACTACACAAGAATTAATGTGTGAAGACGCACAAACTAGTGCGTCTTCGCTGACACGATCCAGTCTCTTACGCATCGGTCGCACCCGGCAGATGCGACCCACATGCGACCCACTTATTTCTATCGAGCTTGAACTGGCCGACTTCGAATCGACGGTGCTATCACCTTGGACTTGGATTCCAAATCGTTCCAAGTGCTCGGAAACCCCAATCCGTCCGACTCGTTCTCCAGCAACTGCATCCGCAAATCGATCAGTTTCGCCTTGGAATCCTGCCTGCGTCGTAGCTGGTCGCGCAGCTCGCTCACTTCCTTCTCGATTTTGGCTAGTTGTTCGCGGCGTTGGTCCAGGTCAATATTGAACTGAATGTCGAGTTCCTCCGCAATCAACTTGCGAGCCGCTTCCTTCTCAGCCTCGGAACTCTTGGACGAACGAAGCGACTCCATGGCTTTGCTTAGTTCTACTTGATGCTGCTGTACCAACGACTTTTCTTGTTCACCCAATTTGTCACCATCGGTAACCGATGTTAGCCGCTTTGTCGATGGATCGCGATAGACCGTACTTGGCGTCGGCTTGCTGTACATCAATTGATGCAAGTGATAATTATCCTTGGCTGTTCCATAAACCTTGACCACATTCGAATCCACATATTGTGTTTGCAGTCCACCGTAAGCACTCATCGTTGTGACCGGAACCGCAACAGCCTCGGCTACCGGTAATGCACCCTGTGGGATCGCTGTGGCTACAGTAGGTGCGAGTACCGATATAGGACTCGATGGGGCCACCGAATTTGGTGAAAGTGTGGCTGGTTGCTGAGCAATCACCATCGAGGCTCCGGTGACCATGATGCTTATTCCAACGACGCAAAACAATTTTTTCTTCATCATCGATTCCTAGTTTGATTAGGGGGAAACGGAGTATTCCTGATTGCGTCTCTTCAATTGTTGAAGCAACGCTTCAGATTCATTCCAAAATGGATCGAACAACGGGTGGCTTTCGCGAGTTTGCCATTGTTCTTTCAGACTGCGAACGGAGTCGGAAACTTGATCGGCTTGCTTGAACCAATCGTTCGTAGCCGATTGTTCCAGATCGAGCTGCTCGACTAATTCTTTGAACTGCCGAACGGTCAATTCCGGACGCGGCGGTGCCTCGCGACGAAACAGTATGGGAAGCGTTGTTGGGAACAAGGTACAGGCGATGACAACCAAAGCCGCTGCGACCACCCATCGCATTTTCAACTTCGGTAATAACCATCGTTTTTTTGGCCGCAATGTCATCTGCCCCGATTGAATCAATGCCAACATTCGCTTGAGCTCCTCCTCAACGGCATGTGCTGATTCAAATCGCTCCGACGGATTTTTGGACAATAAACGGTCAACTAAACGAGCAACTTCGCAAGGCACTTCGTTGTTGATTTGCTCGAGAGGACGATGTTCCGTGTTGCAAATGCGATTCAAAACAGCCATGGCACCTTCCGCACGAAACGGAGGGTGCCCCGTGAGCATGAAATACATCACGCTGCCCAAACTGAACAAATCGCTTTGCACACCTACGACTTCACCACTGGCCTGTTCGGGGGACATGTAGTGCGGAGTTCCAGCGATAACTCCCGTTCGCGTCAGAGATGCGTCATCGACCGCTCGAGCCAATCCAAAGTCGCTCAAAACGACTCGCTCGACTTGTTCCTCCATCATGATGTTGGCAGGCTTGACGTCTCGGTGAACAAGCCCTTGCTCATGCGCAGCTGCAAGCCCTGCGGCAGTTTGTTGGCCAATGCGTAGCGCGTCGCACACTTGAACCGGTCCGAACTGCTCGATGCGATTTTGCAGCGACATCCCGTTGACGTACTGCATCACCAAGTACGGAAGCTTGGCCTCGGACTCGACGTCGAAGATCGGGATGACGTGAGGGTGGACGATTGCTGCGGCTGCACGGGCCTCGCGTGCAAATCTCTTTCTTGCTGCAACACTGTTCGCCAAATGCGGCAACAATACCTTGATGGCGACGACGCGATGAAGTTCCGAATCGTAGCCCTTGAGCACAACCCCCATGCCACCTTGACCAATGATTCGCTCCACGTCGTAACGCCCAATGCGTCCAAGCAACTCCGGATGGGTCGGAGCGGATAGGAATATGCCCAGCACGTCCGAGGTCTCAGAATGCCGAATCGATTCACGCAAATGCAGTTCCACCGAGTCAGGCATCTCGACACTCATCGGGTCACTGCCAAGCTTGACAATGACTGAGTTGGTCTCGATGAGATCCGATGAATCCGGCAGCTCTTCCCTGGACCACACGCTCTTGGCATCGATCCACCAATCGTCGTCGACGCTCGACATGTGCTCTAATCGCGACTGGCAAGCGATACATGTGTCGACATGTTTAGACGCCTCTAGATAATCCTGGCTTTCCTCGTCCCCATCCAGCAGGACATGCATGAGACTCGGATTACACTTCATCGCTTTGTTCCCACTTTTGAATCACCGTACGCAGCTTGTGGGTAACGCGACTCCTCGCGATATAGACCGCTCCAACGGACATACAGAGCGAAGCTGCGACATGCTCAACACCTTCATCCAAGATCGCCGTTCTCCAAAAGGCATCCCACGTCTTGACCTGGAATGATTCTCGCACGCGGGCAGCAGCGATTCGAAACACTTCGCGTCGATACTCGGCGATGTGGACGTCCGATTCAGCTGCATCGTCAGCGAGTTCGTGGAGCAAAAGTAGCTCGCTGGTACGTCCGCTCCCAATATCCCGACGTCCGCGAGAAATCATGCTGATCCATTGGTTCCTTGCAATCTTGAACAGCCACGCTCGAAACTTCCCCTTGCCCGCATCGGGCTTCCATCTCGCAATCGACTTCGCCACGCCTAGCAATACGTTTTGAACTAATTCGCGAGCATCCGCATCCTGCAGTCCATGCCGCCTGGCATACCTGTAAACCATAGGCTCGTAAAGCTTTATGAACTCCGACCAAGCCTCGGCATCCGATCGCGAAGGCAATCGCATGATGAGGCTCTGGTTGGTGTCCTGGTTGGCGTTCATAAATCCAATTTACAAGCAAGAACTATTTCTGGTGCCGCGATTTCACAATAACGAATCGTTTTACCCGTACATCTAGATACTCTACCGGCGCCTTTCTTTCTTTCAGGAATTCCAAGTAAATTTCGACCGGCCAAACGCTAACCAGTTGATCTGTCCCTAGAAAAACCACAATGTGGCATAACTTCCAACCTGTATTTCCCAATAGTTCACTGGCTGGAAACGCTGGAAGCCAATGCCACCGGTAGATTGGAGTCCGCCACTCGCATAAACTCATAATTCGAACTCACCACTCACCACTCACCACTCACCACTACAATGCCAGCTAAGTTTCACCCGTTTGCGTTTACGCTGCTTTTTGTCGCTTCGTGGCATTGCACGTTGGCCCTCGATACCTTTGCCCAAGAAACGGTGCCCAACGTCGCGGTGGCCCAAGATTCAGTTGACGGCCTTCCGCTCGTTTTCGTTGAAGATTTTGAGCGGGGACGGGATCGTTGGGAAACAACCGACGAACAGTCGTGGGACGTAAACGTGGACAAGAGCAACCACACATTCGGACTGAATAAACGCATCAGTAAATACACACCCAAGGTTCGTAGTCCACACAACATTGCATTGATCCGCGGTGTGGCTGTCGCGGACTTCGTTCTTACTTTCAAAGTTCGGAGCACCAACGACACGGGCAATCATCGCGACTGTTGCGCATTCTTTAACCATCAAGACGCGGAACATTTCTATTACGTTCACCTTGGCGCAAAGCCCGACCCTGCCAGCGGTCAGATCATGATTGTGAACAACGAACCGCGTCGCCCCCTAACCGATAACAAAAAGAATGTTCCATGGGATGACTTGTGGCACACGGTCAAAGTCGTTCGAAATTCATCATCCGGCAAGATCGACGTCTACTTTGACGAGATGAGCAAGCCACATTTGTCGGCGGTCGACAAAACGTTTGACAAAGGCAGAATCGGGATCGGATCGTTTGACGACATGAATGAATTCGACGACATCCGACTGTATTCAAACGATATTCCCAAATTACCGACGCAACTCCCTGCCCGTCAGTAACGCGCTTCGCCTTGGGAACCGAAGAATACAAAACGGATGGTCAGGGGCGTCTCATCCAGTTGAAGACGAATCCACTGCCAGCGGCGAAACTCTATGCAGATTCATTTACTAAAAAGTATTCGGAAATCGCAGCTGCAAGCCCGGTATTTGGCCAGCTTCGAAACGTGATCGATTTGCTGATTGCGGCCAGTTTCATACAACGCGAAGACTTGCTAGCGCGCACTGGACTCAACATTGAGTCCATGCTCGATCCAACCAAGATCGACGTCGAAACATTGACCGCCCCAATCGGCGCAAAATCCGTAGCCAATGTCAAGTGGGAATCGGGGAGTTTGATCGCGCCGTCGGCAGGCGTGTCCATCCTCGTAAGCGAAGCGTTCCGAGAAGACCATCTGCTTCCAATCTCCGACGAACTCAAAGCCATTTTAGGACATGATCTAACCGCAATCCGGTCGAGCAGATGGTGGTGGGACTAGCTCACCGCGTCGATTTTTTGCGATTACGTCTCGCTTTGAAAACGACCAACAGGCATCCAAGAATGATGGTGGCGCTCGACGGTTCCGGGACAGCGACGAATACTAAAGACATCGGCAAGACATTGGCTGCATTTCCTGAATGGCTTAGGTCGTAAATGTCTTCGATCGTTCGAAGGAGGTTATGGTGATTGTACAGCGTTGCATCTTGAATGTTCTTTACATTGGCACCCGAAAATATCGTGGCAACTCGATTGCCTTCAAGATTGTTGTCTTCGTCGAAAGTCACGATTAAGAGACTGTTGTGCGTCTTTGCCCAAGTTGCGTACGCACCCAAGTTGTTGGAAAGCCATGTATCCCCCGTTTGAATGGTACCGTCGTGCATGTTGTTTGCGTCGCTCGGGGAGACGAAACTGACCGTTGGCAACTGATTGAAATCTGTGGGGAATGTATTGAATAGCTGGTGTGTGGAGAGAGGAAGTTGATTTACGCCTGGAACGGCGTTCGTCCAATTGGTCCACGGATGGTGACGGACATCGATCGCCGCTTCGTAGTATCCCGTAAATGTTTTCCCGGCAGCCAATAGCGATGCACCCAAGTTCGGGGTATTTAGTTTGACTCCTAGAGGATTGTTTCCATTTACTCCCTGGCTTGAGCCCGAGTAGAGGTGCATATAGTTGGGTTGGCTTGGGTGGGTGATGCCAAAGGAATTCGTCAGCAACGCTCCCTGCGAAGCCATCGTATTTATGGTCGGAGCTGCGGGCGAGCCTATGATTTGGCTGTATCCGTGATTCTCAAATATCGCGACGACCACATGGTCATAGGAAGGGAACATCCCGGCCAAGCAATTTGATGGTCCACAAATAGTCGCAGCAAACAAACAAACAATGCTGCAATAAAATCGAAGATTCATAGACTTCCTGCCGACGTGAATGGGGAATATTTGCAAGTAACAATTACTTGGTTTTGGGCGCACATCTCCTTTGACCTATTCCACTAACAGCCAACTGCTGAGAGTTGACGGCGTCGCAAAGTGGCATAGGTTCCTTTCTGCGACCGAAGTCACACGCCAGTCTATGCCAGCCAAAAAAACAACATTGTTGCTGTTCGTCGTAGGACGATTAACTACTTCACAAGCAACTTGCGGCCACTGCGTAGACGCTTGAATCCGATCATACCCAATGCGCCAATAGCCAGAAGGCATGCGGATGGTTCCGGAACTGCAGTAAAGCTGACATTGTCCAAAGTGTAGAGGCCGTCTGGGTTGGTCGTCGAATTGTCGTCCAACCAAAGTACGTATGCATCCGTGTTAGCGGCCCAAGTACCGAAGGGAACGTTCAAGTTGACTGTGCCCAATGTGCTAAAATTCCCAATAGGATTCCATGAGTTTGCGTTGCCGGTCAGACTCCAATAAACGCGATGTCCCGCAATGCTTGTTTCAACCTGAGTAGCCGCATTCTGACTTGCTAACTCGTAGCGAATTGCGAGCGAAGCTAGGTTGCCACCGGTCGCGTTGGTGAGGGTCACCATCGTCAGGTTCGCATCGGTCCCTGTGGGTGTCGTTCCAATGAAACCACTGTCGTAATAACGTGACTGATTAGCTGTTGTGACTGTGCCGCCCGCGACAGAAAGAAGCTGAGCGTTGAGCAAAATGTTTGTAACGGTTCCTGAGGGAGCGGACGGAGTGCCAACCAAAGCATCTGCGGTGGCGTCGTCGGTAATGTTTGCGGCATTCGACCCGAAAAGTCCGGTGGTCGTTGACCAGTTATTAGCTGGCGGCTGGACTGTGAACGTCTCCGTAACGGTGCCGGGGAGGATCATGATTGCCGCTTGCAAGCCGGTAGCAGAAAATCCTGCGAGCAATAAACCCGCAAAACAGGTTCGAAATCGAAAGGCGAGGGTTGTTTTCATGGTGTAGTCTCAATGCTAAGGGTGGGACCGATCAATCGTCATAACCGGCGAAGTTATCACAAACAGCCTATGCTAGCATTCCATGCCAGACAATCAATGAAAACAGGCGGGTTTTCCACAAATATCGAGGATTATCCTGTTTTTTTTTAATTTTCGATGAACCGCAGCTGCTTTTGACCCGATGGACGCCGAAAATCGGGGTTTTGCCAGGGAAGTTGCCAGGGGCAATCGAAAGCTTCTTTGCCTTCCACCAGGGGAGTAGAGCAATTGTCTCAATTGCTCCGGAAACGATTGGGACAATCGTCCGACAGGTTGGAAACGATTGGGACAATCGTTCTACTATGCGTTTTGCAATCGTTCAGTACGACTTGGCAAAGATGGCCATGGTCGCAGTTTTTTTGCCAGTGACAAAACAAGTGCCTTCGCCTGGCGGTTGATCCAGTGGAATGCATCGAATCGTGACTTTGAGTTCATCGATCAGACTTTG
>JBEBHM010000915.1:0-3121 GCA_040080875.1 Pirellula sp. | reverse complement strand
GAGTCGTAGAGGAGTTGCTCCGCAACTCCGTGAATGTGGAGAAGTTGCTCCGCAGCTCCGTGAATGTGGAGGAGTTGCTCCGCAACTCCGGATCAGACCTAGCACATCTCACGCGAATGCTTTGTCCAGATTAGATTTTGCGTTGAGCCGCAAGCGCTAACCGCGTATTTAATCGCAAATCATCGTATCGCAGCTAGCGCTTGCGGCTCAAGACCACCCCAATTTTCCTTGTTGGCGTCGCACCGAATGGGGTCCGGAGTTGCGGAGCAACTCCTCTACCTTGGTGCGCTGCGGCCATCTGCTTTGCTCTTGTCCAGCAATCCTTTCAATTCTTTGACGATCTCTGGGTGTTTATGAAAAAGATTTGTCTTCTCTCCCGGGTCGTTGCGGAGGTTGTATAGCTGGCCAGGAGCATCAGGATCGGTGTCGGACAAGGCAAAAGGTCTGAGATCCTGACTCTCATAGTTGTTACCCCCCGAACCGCGATGATCGAGATACTTCCACTCGCCTCGTCGAATGGCCATGTCGAGTTTGATCGTTTGATGAATCGTGTAGTCGCGCCGGGGTCTTCCGTCCGGCTTGCCTGTCAGTACAGGTAAAAAGCTGAAGCTGTCCTCCGCCGCATTGGTCGAAAGTTTTGCACCTATGATCTCGGCGCACGTAGCCATAACGTCGGTGAGACAAACGGTGGTGTCCGATACACCGGGAGCAATGTTCCCCGGCCAACGTACGATCAGCGGCACCCGATGACCACCTTCCCAATTGTCTCGTTTCACTCCACGCCACGGCCTCGCGGCATCGTGCGCATAATCGGCTCGCATATGGACCACACTGGTCGTTTCGGGACCATTGTCGCTGCTGAAGATGATCAAAGTATTGTTCGCCACGCCCAGCTTCTCCAGCGTGGCCGTTAACTCGCCGACAATGGTATCCAGTTCTGCGATAAAATCACCGTGCGGTCCAGCCTTGGTGCGCCCCTTAAACTCGGCGGCAGCAAACGAAGGAAGATGGACGGCTTGCATCGCGTGATACAAGAAGAACGGCTTCTTGGAATCACTGCGCACATGCTGTTCGATCCACGCCTTGCTCTTTTCTAGAAATGTAAGATCCACACGTTCATGTTCGAAGCCGGGAGCTACCAGCCCGCGACGGCAATCCACCGAATACGGATGCCGAGGCAACGCAGACACATTCAGCAGACGATCCGGTGGTACGGGCACCCGATCGTTTTCGATAAACGCATATAACCAATCGGTTGTCGGGCAACATGCAGTTCCGAAAAAATAGTCGAAACCGCGATGGACAGGGCCATCCTTAATCGGCTTCGAGAAGTCGACCGCCTTCACTCGCGCCACTTCGCGTGCGCTCCCGTTTGCGATCTCTTGCAACCGCAGCTGATGCGCAGGCAGGCCATCGTGCGTTGGAAATGTCATACCTATATGCCACTTGCCAACACAGGCTGTTGCGTACCCTGCTGCACGTAACATTCCTGGCAACGTAAGGCGCTCTGGTTCGATCAAGCTTGGCCCACCAACACCGGTGAAAACACCACCGCGATAACCGGTTCGAAAACACATTCGGCCCGTCATGAGACTGTATCGAGACGGCGTGCAAACGGTCGATGCCGAGTGCGCATCGGTGAATCGTATCCCCTCCCGCGCCAGGCGGTCAAGGTTAGGCGTAGATACCTTGGACTCGGAGTTGTAACAACCCAAATCGCCATAACCCAAATCGTCCGCCAGGATCACAAGGATATTCGGCAAGCTCTTAGGCGTTGCTACGTCCTGCCCATTCAATCCATGACCGTAGGCCAAAAGAATAGCGAGTGTAAGGTAAACCAGTTTCAACGCGATGTGTTTCATGAAATGCTCGAAGCGGTTTTCAAGGAATTCGCCATTCGACCAAGTCTTGCTTTCGACGAAAGCGATGGAGACTCAATCGACATTTCGCTGGCGTGCCGGAAGCGGGAACACAAATGCTACAATAAGCTCGCCGATATTAGGAGCGGTGAATGAGTTATGAGTGGAATAATTGGCCACACAATGTACGCAATTCTGGGTATCAAAGCTGCACATGCGCGTGGACTGGCGCTCGCGTCGATTGCCATGCGGCACTGGGCAAGTTATCTGGCAGGCGCTTACATCGGCAGCGATATTCAAACGATGCCTGAGGCGATCTGTGTCGATACGGGGCAAGAAGTCGGCTATGGTACGGTTCCGCTTAGCCATAGCCCAATAACCAACGGCCCCATGAAACCTTGGTCGTTGAAACACAACGGAAACGAATATCGCCCTAGCCAAATTCATCAGTTGTTTTATGGCCGCTCCCATTTTGTATTTGGTTGGAGCCGTGCCGAACAAGAGCACTCCATCCCTTGGGACCACTTGCCAGACTATTGTTCGCTGCTCATCGATGATACGGTTCAGATGCACGGTCCGGCCGAACGACCGCTGGCATATGTGCTTGGCTGGATGGCCCACATTGTCGGTGACTGTTTGATCAAATCTGTCCAGCCGGGCATTACGTTGAACCTGCTGGATGGAAAGTACACCGCCAAGAATCGTCCCATCCAAGATCTAGTCACTTATCATGAAGTGGGAATCAAGGAACTCGGCTTGAATTGGCCAGCTCTTCTAGCAGACTTGGCCGATACGCCCGTCGAGCAAGTGCAGTTGCATGGAATGCGAGTTTCCAAGCCACAGGGCCAATTAGCTCGCGACTTTCCGTACGGCTGGGCACCCGAAAAGGAGCCCTTGCTTTTAGCGGTACTCAAGGAAAACCGCAGGTACTTGAAGCGGTACATTCTGACCGTGCAAAGTGATCTACAGCTTCACAAGAATGGAAATACTTGGGAATGTAGCGAGCCGATGCAACAGGCAAGTGGTGGATTGACCTATTCTGAAATGCTGGAGATCGCCGAGATGGCCCGCTTTCGAAACGCACTTTGGCAAATGGGTGAAGCGGTCGCGGATCTGTTTCAAGCCGTTACCGAACGCTCCGAAGCGTTGCGCACGCTCGCGGCTGAAACGCAACTCACATGGAGGGAACTGACGAAGAGATGGAAAGCGAATGAATCAAAACCATTCTGAACCCACTTTCAAATCTCGATATGCGTTACGCC
>JBEBHM010000224.1:0-11723 GCA_040080875.1 Pirellula sp. | reverse complement strand
CAGGGCTACCAAGCTCCAGCGAGTTCCGGTCAGGCTCCTCCGGTTCAGTCTCCGGGAATGGATACGGAACCATCCTACGCCAAGATGCGTTCCAACGTTCTCAATGGCAGTCCGTACGATGGCAAGACCGCTGAGCAAATCAAGAACGAGATCTTGGAATCGTCGGGTGTCGCTCCCCGAAGTTCATCATCACCTGGCAGTGCCGCATCCTCGAGTGTCACTGGATCCGGCGGCGGTCGATCGACAATTGACAATCTTCAAGTGGCACTTGACGCGATTGGCGTGTTCGATCCAACTCCATTTAGTGATCTTTCCAACGCGATGATGTCCTTTGTTCGAGCGGTTGCGAATCCATCGCAAATGCCTCGTCATTTGATGAACGCGGGAATCTCAATGCTTGGAGGGGGTTTCCCGGGTATCGGAGACGTCGCCAAACTTGGAAAGAGCTACGGATCAGGAGGTAATCCAGCATCTAACCTTTTGAACGGTATTTCGAGCGACTTCATCAAAAAGAGATTTGGTCCAAATGCGGGTCAGTTGTTCGATTCGCTGATGAATAGCCCATTTCCATTTGCCGGTAGGGCGGCTTCTGGTGGTGCCACTGGAGCTTTTGGAAGACTTGTTGCTGGCGTTGGAGCAAGAGCGGCTGGCACTGGAGCGGCCGTTGCCGCTGGAGCTGGCGGCGCAGGAGGAGGAGCTGTTGCGGGCGGGCTTGCTGTAGCCGCAGGAGCTTCGGGGCCAGTGGGGTTGTACGTTGCATCACTCATCATGGGGGTCGTTGCGATGAAGAAGCTTCACGACGTCATTAATGAGATCGCGAAGAAGGGCCGAGAGGTAATTGAACACAATCGATACCTCGCTGATTACTCAGGTCAATTCAGCCAGTCGCTCATGCAATACGATGTCAATCGAGCAAGACTCGACATGGATAAAGCGAACTACATGGCTCCTGCACTAAGTGGACTTACGCAGAACCAAATCAAGCTTGAGAATTCTGCTCAGGAACTATTTAAGCCATGGGATCGGACAAAAAACAACGCGATGTCGGGATTGGTGGGACTAACAACGATGGCTGCCGATGTTCTGATCGCATTAGAGCCATTGCGGAAGATCCAAGAGCTGTTGTATCAGCAAGCGGACGCAAACAAAGTCGATGACAAAGATGCTCGCAATCCATTTGAGCATTCGCTGAATCAGATGGATGTGGAGCGACGAATGAAACCGAGACTACCAGCGGATGGAGGTAAGAAAGAATGAGCGGAACTCACTGTTATTACAACGGCGTCTTGATGCGAGATTGCGAGACGATCGAATACTCAAGCATCGTTGAGTACGACGAATCCCATACTCATGCTCGATTTGTTAGAACGCGGGTCACTGTTGCATCGACTTTGATTTCGATTCTCTCGAAAGCGAGTGGAGGAAGTTATGAGCCGTTACAGCCAGGGAGTCAGCATCCATCGACTATTCGCATCCCATCCATAGATGACGAAACGATGGTTGGAAGATTTGAAGAGATTTTGCAACTCCTCGCTGAGCCAAGGCGAGATTTCTGGTATGCCGTCAATGGAGTAGCATCGACCGGTTCAGTCCAAACCGATGTTCCGAAAGAAAGCATTGATGATGCGAGTAGTTACCGATTGATCCTGGTCGCTACAGGCATTCTGCCAAGTCCTGGCAATGAGCCACTTGGTGAATTCGTCCAATTGCTAAGCGATGACCTAACCGTCAAGCGAGTTGATGTACTCGACGCAAATCAAGGTCCCAAATCCCTGGCAGTCGATGCGAAGCAAGTGTTTGGCGGAAACGTTATGCGGATTCAAGCTACATTTGAGATCTGTCGAGTGCTTTCCAAGCCGATCGATGATGACGAGGATCCTCACTACGACGCCCAGAAGGTTCGCGGAGTTGTCAGCAATACGTGGGGTTGTGTTGATGGTCTGGATGATGATGGAGCTGTTACCCACAGCATTACCGGAAAGCTGGTCGTTAAGGATCAGCGATACAAGCCCAACGCAATGAGACTCTTTGCGTTCCCCCTTGCGTTTCCATATGCTCGGTTGACGAATCGCAGGTACACGGTGGATCCAACTGGGCTTGTTCTACAATACGAGTACACGTTCAAGCACGCCGGCGCTGCACCTCCTGAAGGATGCCGAAACTACGAAGCGACTTATATCGAAGAAACTGGCTCAGGATCAGCGCCAGTGCAAAACGCTTCGATGAGCATCAAGGTACAAGGTTGGTACGATCGCTCATTTGAAGACACAACAACCGTCCTGGAGAAAGAGAAGGTTCAAAAAAGCTTGTTGCTTCGAGCTGCTTACACAATCCTATGGTCCCGCATTCGTGGTCTCGGAAAATTCTGGAATCCCATCCCTGGCCAACAGCCGCAAAACGTTATACTTCAAAAAGCGACCGTGTTCGAACGTGTCGGGAAGCCGGAATTAGAGCTCAGAGTTTCAGTCAGATACAACGGTCTAGGCGATCCAGAGTTTCACAATCGCCTTGAGAACATGGGTACACCGATCGAGGTGGCTGATTACGATCCGCGATGGTGGCCGGTAGATAACGAGTGGGGCAGGCTTCCATCCCTCGACTTCCAGAATCCGTACTTCTATTCTGCATCGTATCCATATGCCGACGAAGGCTCTCACTTGGAGTCGGATTACTTCACCGGATACTTCCAACCCCCTGGCAGTAATCGCCATACGCTGCCTCGCATCACTGGACTGACAGAGAATGCGACGGATGCTTCCAGGGAGTGGGCTCGCCCAGGTGGATTTGTACCCGAAGAAGTAAGTGTTGTAGCCTCTGATCCTCATCCAGCGACAACGAATCCAATCCTTGGCCTATCTCCATTTGGTAAACCGATCAACGCGATTGTTTCACAAGGGCTGACGGGCAACATCGTTTTTGGGCCGGTTCCTCAATCATTTGTTTCCAACCTGGATGGCGTTTCTGACGTGCAAAAGTCGGGTTTCATGTACGTTCGTTGGACATCCGAAGTTATGCACGATACTGATGATGGAATAATCATGCTTTCATTGAGTCAGCCAAGGCCGATCCCACAAAGCAGGCTTACCGAATTGGGCTTTCCTCCAACTAATACTAGCACTCCGCAACCAACTGCGAGCGGTTTGGAATGTTCAGTGCCGATCAAACTGCATGCCCCAAAGTCTCGGCGAATTTATAGTGTGTCCGCGACTCGATACGGGAAATGGCCCCAGTTGCCCTCGCCAGTGAAGCAAATCGTCCGCACAATTCCTGCCACAAGTTCAGCGCCAGCAGTTATCCTTTGCGTTGAGACCTTGCTTAAGAAGGAGATTCTGACGCCTACTCCGAAGTTGACCGCAGACAATTGCAATCGCGAGTACACGATTGATGCTAGATTCACTTATGGCATGAGTAATCCATGGGATGCCAGTGGCGAAGAAGGTGGATTTAATTTGGAGAGTCTTCCTGTTCTTACAAACCCAACGCAAAACGCCACCGCTGAAAACAATGCGGTTGTGGTACGTGGTCCATCGCTATCGCCTTTGTTTGGTAGCGGCGTTGGCAGGGGTGCCATCGGTTCAACGTTTAGAGTTGGCTAGTTTTTGATTCACCAATCCACAACGCCATGAGCAGCGAATTCGATCGACTTGACCAAATAGCTCTGAATTTAGAGCTGCAACAACACGTTCAATCGGATGTGGAATGTGCGTTTGTCGTTGTCAATGAGCCTCGATCGCACGGACTCGGCAAGGTACACGTCGGCAGAATCGACTTCCTGGTCGTGAACAGCTTCTTTTGGTTCGGACGCTGCGAGATTGCGATCGACTTCAGCGAGTTCGAAGCGATGAGGAGCTTCGTTGAAGAAGCGTATGGAATCGGACGGATGCAAATCGAGATCATTGCCGGCCAGGGAATGTACCTCGCGACCATCCTCCATTTGCACGTCGTGGATGACATCCTGACGTTTTATGTTTCGCAGGGCGCGTCGATCAGTCTGATACCACCAACCCCCTGGTAGTGAGGTACTTCTATGGAGCTGTATCGACGTCGAACATAGTGAATCGCCTCGTGATTTGTTCGAAAAGCTTAGCTGCTCGATCCAAGATTTCTTCAGGAATTTCACTAACTTGGCTAATAGCCCATTGAGATGCAATCTTCCTTGCGGCTTCGGACTTCCATCCATCTGGCAGAACAACGGAATGTCGTTTCGCTGAAGCTTTGATGTAGTCTGTGAGAGTACCGTTAGCTCTGTCATCCTTATTCAACGTAAGCCTTTTGGGGATTATTTCGTTGACGACTGGAAGAAGTGCTTTTTCTCCTATGATGTCTTCCGTCTCAAAGCCCGGTATCTCGAACAACTCGTCAAGCATCAATACGGCTTTTTCATGTCCATAGTAGAGTTCCTTCAGAAGCGCATCTCGACGAACATGCCCAGCTTCGTCGCCATCGAGCAGCACCAATGGCCGAACGGACTGTCCCAGGAATAACGAAGCGAGGTGACCAACCAACTTTGTTCCTCCACAAGGAGTTATATAAATGTCGTCTGATAGGGCGGCTTTTCCGGTTTGTCGACACAAAAGAGATAGGGTGTGCAAGTACAGGTAGTCCGATATGCCTTCAACCAAGACATTCTTTCGATTTTGGAATAAAGCACGTACCATTGCATATCCTGCAGCGGCTTGCAAAGGAAATATGGTCTCGCGGTCTCTTGGCCATTCTCCGACCGAGATTCTTGAATGGCCCGTTTCATCTTCTGTTACAGGCCGGACTCGCTCAAGGTGCTGGCCATCAATTAGCCAGGGAGCGTGAGTTGAATAGATTAATTGGTTCCTTTCCGACAACTCTTCAAAAAATGCAATTAGTTCTTGTTGGGCCGTAGGGTGTAAGTGAAGTGCCGGTTCATCCAGGAGCAAGATAGAGTCCTTGTGTCCATCTTCTGATTCCACAAGGAAGACAAGGTAGAACGAAAAGAACCATTGGAATCCCTTGCTCCTCCCCTCAAGCTCGATATCCACGTTTGGTCGCCTATCATCTGAGATCCATATGCGGAAAAAATCTCCATCCGCTTCATAACGAATTTTGTGTCGTCGCTGTTTCCACCAGTTACAGAAACGAGCCGTAATATCGTTTGATGCTGAATTGAGCTTGATACTGCGAAGTTCCTTGCGTTCCTGGTCTTTGGCCACTTGTTCTGGGCTTGGCTGTTGCCCTGCTCTTTTCAAGGTCTCCGACTGAGAATGTCCGAGTTCATAAAGCACGTTGACATCAAGAGCAACGTGCTTGAACATCGCATTGATCGTTCGGATTCGCGGATCGTTTGGCTCTTTTGCCAAATCCTCAACGAAACGAGGAAGGAATACTGCGCTGTCGAGAATGCCGTAATTGTCAAAGTAAATGAACACTGGCAGGTGTTTGACGATTTCATTCTCCAGCTGTTCCTGAATTGAAGGGATTTTTGCGTCCTGTAGGACTTGCTTGATAATTTGCTGGAGAGGTGTCACTGCACTTGACGTTTCTTTGCGTGCCTTTGAGTTCAATTCATTTCGAATGGCTTCAAGCAAGGTGATCGCTTCGTTGTCCTTTAGGTTTGTGAAGGCCTGAAGACGCTCTTCGCAACTATCGCACCAGTTGAGCAGGTCGGTACGGATTGTTTGATAGGTAGGTTCGTGTTCAGGTGCTGGAGGAGTAAGTACCATCGCTTCCGAACGGAATTCTTGAAACGCCTTATCGATGGCATCACGTGCAATTTGTGATTCCTTAGGAACAGGATCAAAATCAAACGTCAACCTGCCATCGTAAAAACGTGTCACTACGACCGTCGCAGAGGTTTGCTCGTCCTGAAAGGTTAGCTGCTCATGACAAAGTGACGGATCAACCCGAAACTTCACCGCACATGCTGGCCAGTCAGCACCTTCCCGGTAATCTCGCGTAAACCGGTCTCGAGGAAAGTCGCGTTGGGGATTGAATGGCTCTTTCGAGGCTGGGTTGAACTTGTGAAGTGCTTTGAGAAGTGCCGTTTTGCCCGATTCATTCCGACCAACGAACGCAGTTATTCTCTCCATTGGAATCCAACCGCTGTCATCAATGTTCCGGAAGTTCGTGACTCTGAATTCAAGTAGGGTAAGCTTGCTCATAGTTCTTCTCAAAAGACCAGATCCGGAATCGCATAAAGCACTGCGTTTGGATCTGTTTCGGTAATCCGGGAACTTTTCCCGGGAGTGTTCCCGAGACTAGCGATAAACTTGAGAAAACGCAATAATCGGAGGTTCAGGGAAATCGTGGGATTCCAGCCGGGAAAACCAAGGGCTTCCTTGCAAAAGATGTCGTTTTTGCTTGGTCCAAACCCATTTTCCCAAGCTGTATGTCGAGGGTTCGAATCCCTTCACCCGCTCTTTGGATTCGAACCGGCGATTCGTTGAGGAAACGTTCCCTACGGATGGTCATGGCATTACGGCTTGAGCGGAGCAAGCTACGACGTGCAAGGCGGCTACGCACTATGGAGAGAGGCGTTTGCTTACATCCTATGTGAGGGTCCTGCAGGTCCATCTCGCAACATTCCGCTTAAGGCAATTCTGGACGAAAATCGCGATGTAGCAGCGCAGGTGGCTCGTTCTCTCCTGAGCCAAGAAGCACTAGGGGACGACCACTGGATTCCACTTGATTCAAAAACGCGGAAGATCGTTGTTGAGTTGGCGTCTGACGACCTGAATACCCTACAGTCGACGAACAAGGATTGCAATAAGTGCTTGATCGGCCGTTTTGACTTGCGTTGAGTCTACTCCTCGTCCTGGTAGTGCCGGACGTTGAGCTAAACTGCTTCGCCAAGGTTGTAGACGGGAGTCCCCAGTATTCGTTTGCGTAGAGTTCGCAGCTAAGATAGTCAGGGGTAGAGACGAAGCGACTCAGTCCACCGCACAATCTATGTCGTTAGCTCCGAGGATTCTCAAAACAACTCCCCTACACTCCAAACGGCATCGCTTGCGATTCCGAATCAAATCCACCGAGCCCAAATTGGGTTTGTAAACTCTATTTGCAGCCAACAGTGCCCGAGAATAGCGTTCCACCGATTCCTGAATGCCAATCAACCGTACGCCGCAAGGACTTGCCGGAGAACCATTTTGACCTTCTGCTCGCGGCAAATACATTGATGGAGAATTGCGAGACAGCCCGAGAATAACCGTCGACGATGGCCTCGCATGCCTAGACCGTGGTGGCTTAGTGACCGAAATGGGTGCAAGGATTCTGTACGTGCTAACAGGCCGAGATGGACTGCGTTGGCATTGCGCGGGATACAACGACCTCCCTTTTCACACCGACAAAGACGACTGGCTCGCGTATATTGCTGGCAACAGGAATGACGGATAACATACGAAGGTTGGCCTTCGGACACTTTTCGGAACTAAGCCACAGGGTATTTCCATGGCCCGCGGTAGTCTCGTCGCAATAGTTTGTTGGCTTCTTCGTCACCAACAACCCGTTCTTTTACTCCGTCCCAAACGATACTCCGACCTAATTTCAACGACATCATCCCTAGCAAACTCAGATTCGTTGCTTGATGTCCGATCTCAATATCGCAGGTCGGCTTGCGACCCGATTCAATCGCCTCGATGAAGTCAGTCCAAAGCAACTTGATACTGTGCCCATCGGGTTCGTCATGCTGTGCGTCCTGATGGATCGTCTGCTGTTTCGCATCGGTTGGATAAAACGTCCAGCCGTCGCGCCACCCCATGTGAAACGTTCCCTTGGTTCCGTAGAAATAACAACCCACCGAGTGTTTCTCCGCGTTGTGCCCGCCGAATTTGCGATGCTCCCAAGTCGCCGTAAAATTTTCGAATTCATAGACGGCAATTTGTGCATCGGGTGCGTCGGTCGTCTGCTCCTTTGCGTTCAACGTCGGTGTGCCGCTGATCGGTCGACCGCCCGTAGAGTAAATGCGCTTTGGTGTTTGTTGCCCTGACCACCACAGCACTTGGTCCAACCAGTGCACGCCCCAATCTCCCAACGTTCCGTTTGCAAAATCGAGAAAGTTTCTAAATCCACCTGGATGAATCTTGCGACAATAAGGACGCATCGGCGCCGGGCCGCAATACAAATCCCAGTTCAAGTTTTCAGGTGGCGGGCTATTCGGCGTCGGCTTCTCTTTGCCACCCCCGCTATGAACGAACATACGGACCGATCCGATGTCTCCTGCCCCTCCCTCGTGTAGGAATTTCATTCCCGATACGTAGTGGGGACCAATTCGGCGATGCAATCCTACTTGTACCGTTCGATTCGCAGCGCGAGCCGCATTGAGCATCGCGCGACTTTCCATGATCGTATGTCCCGTCGGCTTCTCAACGAAAACATGCGCCCCTTTGCCGATGGCTGCTATCGAATTTAATGCATGCCAATGATCAGGGGTTGCCACAATGGCGATATCAAACTTCTCTTTCTCGATCAGCTCTCGCACGTCCTGATACACCGACGGTTTGTCGCCGGACAAACCGGTCACTTTTTCGGCCGCCAATTCCAAGACATCTTGGTCCACATCCGCGAGCGCAACGACTTGTACATTCCCCGCCGCCATCGCCTCTTTGAGAATGTTCATTCCCCACCACCCGCTCCCGATCAATACAGTGCGGTACTTCTTGGCTTTGCTTGCCGCATGAACGGCAGGAGCTGCACCGAGTAACAAGCTGCTCGCAAGTGTCGATTGGAGAAAAGCTCTACGTTGAACGGACATCTTTTGGGATCCTAGTTGGGAGGACGAACATCGAGGCATACAACATCCCCTGCGGCATTGCGACAGTATATCTTGCCATTGCATAGGACGGGAACCGTCCAGCATTTACCGTCGAGCACCTTGGCTTTCGACGTAGGACTAAATTCCTTGCTCGAGGCGTTAGCGATAATCAGCTCTCCATTTTGACTCAGAATGATGAGTTTTCCGTTCGCAGCCGTAAGGGCTCCAGAGCCAAGTCCGGGATAGCTCCAATGCTCTCCACCCGCGGCAAAGTCCATACACTTGAAAAATACCTCGCCACCTTCGTCACCATCAAATCCATATAAGCTCCCATCGATCAGGACACTGGAATTGAACTGGTTTTGCATTCCCTTGTTGGCCCAAACAACTTCGTACGAATCGCTTTTTAGTGCGACCAACGTAGATCCTCTCCCATATCCCGAAGAAAAAAATGCGTTGGAACCAAAAACGATTGGCGAGGCAGCGTTGCAACCATAAGTCGTCAGCCATCGATGCTTCCATAGCACGGAGCCGCTTTCTAAATCGACGCAATGGTAGAATTTTCCTGAGGCGATCAAAGCAAACCACTTGTTCTCCATTTGAAATGGAAACGGTGTCATGTACCCCGCCTCCGCGTCACCTGATTTCCACAACATGTCCCCGGTCAATTTGTCTAGTGCGAGTCCACTTTCCCCAACATTGAGAATCAATCGTTCGCCCTGTACCACGGGGGAGCCCGCAAAGCCCCAACCAGGCACGCGAACCAAAACACTCTCCGGAAGATTCTTGGACCAGTTCAATTTACCTGTGTCTGCCTCTAGACAAAGCAGATCGCCGGGACGGCTCAGAAAATAGACCCGGTCACCATCAATCGTCGGAGTCGATGTCGGGCCACCCTCAAAAAATCGATCGTCTAGATCGCACTCGTAAGTGTATTTCCAAAGCCGTTTGCCGGTCGTTGCGTGAATGCAGTAAAGCGATTCCTCGCCGTCCATATTTCCACCGACGAAGAGTCGATCGTTCGCTATCGAACAAGAAGTGAAACCGACACCAACATTCGTTCTCCACAATTCTCTTGGCCCTGACTTTGGCCATTGGTCCGTCCAATTGGTTTCACTGGATATTCCGTCGTGATTCCGACCGCGGTAGTTCGGCCAATCCTCGGCCCCGAGTTGGCGAATTGTCAGAAGCATGATCCCAAAAAGGAAACACGATGCAATTTGACTGTGGAGAATACGAAGGAAAAGGATGGTCACATACCTCGTGAAACGCGATTGCAAAACATTCATCGGCGAATGGAAAAGCCATTAAATTCTCGACTTGGTTCGCTACTAAATCGTTCCATTTTCTTGATCTTGCCAGCCATGCTTTCTTGAACCGATGCAACGAACCGATCGACTTCATCTGGTTCGCCTTCCACGATGATTTTGACACGTCCATCCTCAAGGTTTTCAACTGTTCCACCCACCAAATGCGATTTAGCGATCTCGTAGGCGGTAAACCGAAAGCCGACTCCTTGTACTCGTCCTGAAAAAAACACGGTAACGCGAACCATAGCGGACGGGTGTACTCAATGGGCAAGAAAACACAGTCATTTCAATTCTAGACAACTCAATTTTAGCCGCGATGGACGAACGGGACCATTCCTGTTGATACAATGCACTTTCGCGACTTGTGATAATCGAAGATGGATTAGAGATGTCTCTATGCATTCCCGTTTTGGCTTTCCCATTCAAAGCAACTACCGTTTCACCATGCTGAATCGCCGTTTTCGCGTTGGCTGGAATGGCTTGCGGATGCTTGCTCAGATCTCGGTTATCGCCCACGGAGCTTCCCAAGCTCGAAAGATAACTTGGTTGCTTGGATACCGAAATCAGATCAACAAGGTGGAAGCTCACAATCTCCAAGAGCTATTAACGCTAGTGATTGAGCGAACCCCGCAAAGTAGGATTCGACTGCTTGCAATTTGGCTTCGTGGACGATGTGGTGGTACGGTCGGCACCTCAGCGATCTATCGTTTCGCCAGCGATCCTGATGAACAAACTCGCAAGGAGTCGGTAAGGGCCCTAGTTCGCATGAGTGCGTGGGTCCAATTGGCGTCGATTGCCGAAGACGATCCGAGCCCTCGAATACGTCGTATGGCCTGTTGCACTCCCCCAACCTCTCACGGCGAACGTCTGCATCAATTCCAACGCAACATTACTAGGCTACAACGTTCACAAAAGAGAGCTGAGCTTTACGTGTCTCCAGAAATGGAAATCAGGGCGAGCAGGCCATCTAAGTCCCTGGAATTCATTCAGTCGATTCTGAAGCGGATTCAGCATATCGTCTCTCAAACAAAACTACGCCGCTAACGACGATTCCCGCTTACTCGTTTCAAGTAAATTCCTCGCGGTGAGCACGCCACGGCCCAGAGTCAAGCAGGTGCCTAGCACCTACTGTGTACTGTGCGCGTATCACACAGGTGCCGGGCACTTGCATTGGCAGGCGCATGCACTGGTTTGCCTTTCAACAGCGAGATCCCGTCGGCGGCCGAGAATGAACCGCGAATCGCTTCGTTTCGCATTCGCTTTCACGCTATCCAATCTTTCCGCTGAATTGCCCCGATCAAAAAACGATTATGCCAGACACGGTGTTGCAGGTTCATTCGATTTAGCTTGCCACCTTTGTCTATCAGTCGAGCATTGCAAATCCCTCAGCTGTGGCGCGTTGACCCGGAATGAATTTCCGGTGCCGTCGTTCCGCATTCGCGATCAGACTCTCCGATGTGCCTGCCGCACTCCCTCGACCAAAATACTTCTTGAAATTCTTGACCATGTCGCAAATCATCTCCCCATCTAGCTTCACGCGAGACAGTACAGCCTGCAATTCCTTCGGGGCGACCTTCTTGGCAATGCTCGAAGCATTCGCTCGTACCCAATTCAATAACTTCACATAATCATCTACGTTCATCGACAAGAAGCCTTTGTCGCTGGCACGCACTCCGCTCTTGCTAGCTTGGGGA
>JBEBHM010000914.1:0-3131 GCA_040080875.1 Pirellula sp. | reverse complement strand
TTCTCGTGTTTTCGAGTGCAAGCGGCCGCCCCCAACATTCTCTTTGCGATTGCCGACGATTGGGGAGTTCACGCGGGCGCGTACGGAACTCGGTGGGTCAAAACACCTGCGTTTGATCGCATCGCGCGCGAGGGTTTGTTGTTTAAGAATGCTTATACGCCCATGGCCAAATGTGCTCCGTCGCGGGCGATTGTTTTGACCGGCAGACATCTTTGGCAGAATGAGGAAGCAGGCAATCATATGGCTGTCTTCCCCGCCAAACTTAAGAGTTGGCCTGAAGTGCTCACGGACAATGGCTGGCACATGGGAATCACTGGCAAAGGTTGGGGGCCAGGAATTGCAAATGACGCCAATGGAAAACAACGGCAGATCACTGGCAAGCCGTACAATGCTCGCAAGGCCAAGCCTCCGACCGATGCCATGGGCAACAATGACTATGCAAGCAACTTCGTCGATTTTCTAAGCGAAGCACCCAAAGACAAGCCATGGTGTTTTTGGTACGGTTCGACGGAGCCTCATCGAAGCTACGAGTTCCAGTCCGGTGTGAATCAAGGTGGAAAAAAACTAAGCGACGTCGAGCGCGTGCCATCTTATTGGCCAGACAATGAAACCGTTCGCCACGATATGCTCGACTATGCATACGAAGTCGAACATACCGATTCGCATCTTGGCCGTATGATTGCTGAACTCGAAAAGATAGGACAACTCGACAACACTTTGATCATCGTCACCAGCGACCACGGCATGCCTTTTCCTCGTGTCAAAGGCTATGCATACCATGACAGCAATCACATTCCCCTCGCGATTCGTTGGCCCAAGGGAATCCAATCCTCCGGTCGTGCGATCGATGACTTCGTCAGTTTTACGGAAATCGCTCCAACGATCCTCGAGGCAGCAGGCATTGCACAATCGCAGACTCGCATGATGCCAATCACTGGCAAGAGTTGGTTTGATATCTTTCAAAGTACGCAGTCTGGCCAAGTGACTGCATACCGTGACCACGTACTCATCGGCAAGGAACGTACGGACGTTGGGCGTCCCAAAGACCAAGGCTATCCAATCCGAGGAATTGTGACCGCAACGAATGTATTCCTAAAGAACTACGAACCGAATCGATGGCCAGCCGGCAATCCAGAAACGGGTTATCTCGATACAGACGCTAGCCCTACCAAAACACTGATCTTGGAACTTGGGAGAAAGAGTCGCGAAGACACCTATTGGCGACTTAATTTTGGCATGAGACCCGCGAGAGAATTGTATGATCTGGTGCGTGACCGAGATTGTTCCATCAACCTAGCTAGCGCCGAGACTCAGGCAAAACGCATCGCGGAACTCGAAGAGAGGATGGAGAGTGAATTGCTCGCGCAAGGTGATCCGCGAATGTCCGGGAATGGAACAGTCTTCGATGAGTATGTTCCAACGACTGGGGCTGGGTTTTACGAAAAATTCATGCGTGGCGAAAAAGTGAACGCGGGCTGGGCGAACAAATCCGATTTTGAGAAAGAACCCATCAAACCATGACGAGGTATCGAACGCCGATTCATCTGGCAATTTGTGCCGTGACGATGTTATCAGCCATCAAGGGATTGTTGGCTGCAGATCGACCCAATGCTGCAGATCGACCCAACATCGTCTTCTTTTTGGTGGATGATCTTGGGCAAAGGGATCTTGGATGTTATGGCAGTAGCTTTTACCAGACGCCTAACCTGGATCGCATGGCCAAGGAGGGAATTCGCTTTACCAGTGCCTATGCTGCTTGTCCGGTGTGTTCGCCAACGCGAGCCAGCATCATGACTGGCCAGTGGCCACAACGCTTTGGAATTACCGACTACATCGGCGCTCCGTTGAAGCCCGAGCTTTGGAAAAGAAATACACGGATGCTGCCAGCGCCGTATGAAGATCGCTTGCCACTCAATGCACCGACGCTTGCCAAGGCGATGAAGAGTTCTGGGTACGCGACTTTTTTTGCTGGCAAGTGGCACTTGGGTCCCGAGGGTTATTGGCCCGAAAACCAAGGTTTCGATATCAACATGGGAGGAATTGAAAAGGGAGGACCGTATGGGGGCAACAAGTACTTTTCGCCGTACGGCAATCCGCGTCTATCCGATGGACCGGATGGGGAACATTTACCCGATAGGCTAGCAACCGAAACCAACAAGTTTATGGAGGCCAATCGAGATCGTCCGTTCTTTGCGTACTTCGCTTTCTATTCGGTGCATACACCGCTGATAGCTCGGGAGGATCTGCAGAAGAAATACGAGGAAAAAATCAAGAGGCAACCGATTCAGGAACAGTGGGGCCGCGAGCACGAACGGGATGTCCGACTAGTTCAAAACCACGCGGTGTACGCAGCCATGGTCGAGGCCATGGATTTGGCGGTTGGCAAAGTACTAAGGAAACTGGACGATCTCGGCTTGCGCGATAACACGATCGTGATTTTTACCAGCGACAACGGAGGGCTTTCCACAAGCGAGGGATGGCCGACATCCAATGCTCCTTTGCGAGGCGGGAAAGGCTGGATGTATGAGGGGGGCATTCGCACGCCGCTACTTGTCCGATGGCCCGCCATGATCCCAACGGGACGAGTCGTGGATACTCCGGCAATTAGTCCGGACTATTTCCCAACTTTGTTGGAGGCGACTGGGACCAAGCCGACCGCCGGCCAAGTGTTAGACGGAGCGAGTTTGATGCCTGTGATTCGAGGCGGGGACTTGTCGGAGCGAGCGATTTGTTGGCACTATCCGCATTACGGAAACCAGGGTGGTGCACCGGGGGCAGCCATACGACGAGGCGATTGGAAACTTATCGAATGGCAAGAAGACGATCGCGTAGAGCTCTACAACGTAACCAAAGACATAGGCGAGACGGTGGATCGCGCGAAGGATCAACCTGAGTTGGCGCAAAAATTACGAAGCGAGCTGAGAGCATGGCAAGGGCGGGTGGGTGCAAAGTATCCGATATCCAACCCCGCATACGATCCCGCCAAGCCAAGCGGCCGAGCCGCCACCCGCCCAACAGCGTTCGCAAAATCGTAGAACAAATGGATCAGGCTGGGGTGTAAAAAGTTCGATATTGACTTACGTATTGGACGAGACGATGTTGTTCCGCGTGTCTCGAGTTCGCATTGCCTT
>JBEBHM010000223.1:0-11740 GCA_040080875.1 Pirellula sp. | reverse complement strand
TTTCTGCCGGTCCTTTTTTTCGGGATATTCGGGCTCATCCAGCCCTCTTCCCAACCGCGATCAATAATCGAGCACTCTATATTTTTGATCGTAACCGGCGGGTTCGTAATGCCGAGCACACACGCACCTTCGCAAGGTGCCGGGCAGACACGTCCGGTGAACTCAGGAAAATTATTCGTCTTGTGAAGTCGGTCAAGAGCTTCTTTCCATCTGCCTTGATAGACCAAGTCATTCCACTCGGGGATCAGATTGTCGATAGGACAGCCCGTAGTCGACTGACAGAAGGGTATACCGCAGTCCATGCAACGAGCCCCTTGCGTTTGCAAATGTTCGTCGGAGGGCGTGGTGTAGATCTCGTCAAAGTCATTCAATCGAACAATAGGCAATCGCCATTCGACTTTCTTGCGATCAAACTCCTTGAATCCAGTTGGCTTTCCCATATTTCTTTTAGCTGCTTATCAGACGAATGAGTGACTTATGATTTTTTCAGATGCATTACTTGCATTACAAACTTGGTTCGGTTTTCTGTTTTTCGAGAACCGAACTTATCACGGAGTGAAAGCGAGGCACTCGCGTTTTCCCGGAAAAGTTTAGGCGAGTTGGAGTTTTTGCTCCTGCTTCATCTCCTGCAGTACACGCTTGTAGTCGGTAGGCATGACCTTTACGAACCGACCGATACTGTTCGTCCAATCTCGGATCAATTTCATTGCAACGGTAGATTGAGTGAGTTCGGCGTGCCTGGAAATCAGTCCATGCAATTCTGCAATATCCGCGTCGTCCTCAACCGACTCCAGTTCCACGGTTCCCAGATTGCAAAGTACACGGAATGAGTCCACATCCGCCAGCACGTACGCGACACCGCCACTCATGCCGGCAGCAAAGTTACGCCCCGTCGCACCCAAGATGACGACACGACCGCCGGTCATATATTCGCAGCCATGGTCACCAACTCCCTCGACCACAGCCGAGCAGCCAGAGTTTCGAACCGCAAATCGTTCCGCCGCTCGTCCGCGAAAGAATGCCTCGCCACTTGTGGCTCCATAGAGGCAGACGTTACCCACCAGGATATTTTCTTCTGGTAGAAACGTGGCTCGCCGGTCTGGGTAAACGACCACTCGTCCCCCCGATAGCCCTTTGCCGACATAGTCGTTCGCGTCCCCCTCCAGCTCAAGCGTGATTCCGTGTGCCAAAAACGCACCAAAGCTCTGACCCGCCGCACCCGTAAACTTGATGTGAATGGTATCGGTGGGCAAGCCAGCCTGTCCATATCGCTTCGCCACTTCGTGGCTCAAGATGGTTCCAACGGTACGATTGATGTTGATGATCTTCATATCGAGCCGGATGGGCTCACGCGTTTCCACGGCTTGTTTGCAACTGGGCCATATCTTGGTCATGTCCAACGATTTTTCGAGGCCATGATCTTGCTTTTGTACACAACGCACCTCGACATCTGGGCTTGTTTTCTTGGCAGGTTTCAAAATAGGAGTTAAATCGAGACCGTCCGTTTTCCAATGCTTGATGGCTTTGTCGACTTTGAGGCAATCCGTTCGCCCGATCAGCTCATCTATTTTTCTAAAACCGAGTTTTGCCATGATCTCGCGAGCATCCTCGGCCACCATGAACAAGTAGTTGACCACGTGTTCCGGCTTGCCTGCAAACTTGGCTCGCAATTCGGGATCTTGCGTGGCGATTCCGACCGGGCAAGTGTTCAAGTGGCATTTGCGCATCATAATGCAACCCAAGGTTATGAGCGGTGCGGTTGCGAACCCGAATTCTTCGGCGCCCAGCAACGCGGCAATTACCACGTCGCGGCCAGTCTTGAGGCCGCCGTCGGTTTGCAACGTGACACGGCTGCGAAGATTGTTCAAGACCAACGTCTGGTGAGTCTCCGCGATTCCTAACTCCCAAGGGAGTCCAGCATGCTTGATACTAGTCAGTGGCGAGGCGCCTGTACCACCGGTGTCGCCGCTGATGAGGATATGATCGGCGTGTGCTTTGGCAACTCCTGAAGCCACCACACCCACGCCGACTTCGCTTACCAACTTGACGCTTACACGTGCGCTGGGGTTACTGTTCTTCAGATCATGAATCAGTTGCGCCAGGTCTTCGATAGAATAGATATCATGGTGTGGGGGTGGACTGATGAGTCCCACGCCAGGCGTGCTATAGCGGATGCGAGCGATGTACTTGTCCACTTTTTTGCCTGGCAATTCGCCACCTTCGCCAGGCTTGGCACCTTGCGAAATCTTGATTTGCAGTTCGTCCGCATTGGCAAGGTATTCGATGGTCACGCCGAATCGCCCGGAGGCAACTTGTTTGATAGCCGAACGTTTGCTGTCACCGTTGGGCATGGGACGGAATCGCACGGGATCCTCGCCACCCTCGCCGGTATTGCTCTTGCCGCCAATTCGGTTCATCGCCACCGCGATGGTCTCATGTGCTTCGGCGCTGATGGACCCTAGGCTCATGGCTCCAGTACAAAATCGCTTGACGATGTCGGCCGCTGGTTCTACTTCGTCGATGTTGATTGACGCTCCATGGACTCCTTCTTGGAATTCAAGCAATCCACGCAACGCATATCTCATGCGAGAATCTTGATTGATATGATCCGCAAAGCGACGATAGGCATTCTTGTCCCCGGCTCGTGCTGCGATTTGAATGTCAGCGATAGCGGTTGGATCCCATCCATGTCGTTCTCCCTCGGCTCTCCAATGGAACTCGCCCACGTTGGCCAACATGTTCGATCCATCCGCGGCGCTCAATGGATACCCGAGCGAGTGACGTCGCAACGCTTCCTCGGCGAGCACCTCGAAATTGCAGCCTTGAATTCGACTATTCGTGCCTACAAAACAGCGGTCGATCACTTCTTGCTGCAATCCGAGCGCTTCGAAGATCTGTGCCCCTTTGTAACTAGCCAACGTGCTGATACCCATTTTGGCCATGACCTTCATCATGCCTTTCGCGACCGCCTTGCGATATCCTGCGACGATTTTGTTGTCGTCCATAGACACGAGCAAACCCTCACGACCGGCTTGCCACAGCGATTCGAAAGCAAGGTACGGATTGATTGCGTCCGCACCATAACCGATCAACAAACAATGGTGGTGCACCTCGCGGGCTTCGCCTGTTTCCAAAACGATACCGATGCGGGTTCGCTTGGCTGCTCGGACCAAATGGTGGTGGACGGCACCGCATGCTAACAGACTGCTGATCGCAACTCGGTCTCGTGCGATGTTGCGATCGCTTAGAACGATCATCGTAAATTTGTCGTCAATCGCTTGCTCGGCGTCTTTGCAAATGCGATCAAGCGTTTCTTGAAGGCCAGCTTTGCCTCGAGCGCGATCAAACGTGATGTCAATCGTCTTGGTCTTCCAACCTCGCTTGGTCATGTGCTGAATGGCAGCCAATTCTTCGTTGGTCAAGATCGGGTGCGGAATCATCAGTCGATGACAGTGAGCAGGTGTCGCGTCCAACAAGTTTTGTTCCGGACCAACATAACACTCCAGCGACATGATCACATCCTCGCGAATGGAATCGATGGCGGGATTCGTGACCTGCGCAAACAATTGCTTGAAGTAATCATAGACCAGTCGAGGCTGATCACTCAAACATGCCAGAGCTGAGTCATTGCCCATGGACCCGATCGGATCGACTTGCGTCGTGATCATCGGCAACAGCATGAATTGCATTGTTTCCAACGTGTAACCAAACGCCTGCATTCGGGACAGAAGCGAGTCTGGATAGAATCCGTGCGATTCTTTTTCTGTGGAGAGCTCATCCAACGTGATTCGCTCGGCGTTGAGCCAATCTTGATAAGGCCGAATCGCCGCGAATTTTTCTTTGAGTTCGTCATCGGGAATGAGTCGCCCCTGTTCGAAATCGATGAGGAACATGCGACCTGGCTGTAGTCGTCCTTTGACTTTGACGATGGCCGGATCCACGGGCAATACACCGACCTCGCTGGCCATGATGACCCGATCATCGCTAGTCAGATAGTAACGACTTGGTCGCAGACCGTTTCGGTCGAGGGTGGCACCTATGTATTGACCATCCGTAAATACGATGGACGCGGGACCATCCCACGGCTCCATCATGCAGCTAAAAAATTCGTAGAACGCGCGCTTTTCCTGAGACATGGTTTCGTGCTTTTGCCAAGCTTCAGGCACCATCATCATGACCGCCTCTTGCAACGTTCGTCCGTTGAGCAGCAAGAATTCCAGCACGTTGTCAAAGGTACCCGAGTCGCTGCAGAACGGTTCTACGATTGGGAATAGCTTCTTTAGTTCGTCGCCAAATAGGGCGCTCTTTGCCATCCCTTCACGGGCCTTCATCCAATTGGCATTGCCTCGAAGCGTGTTGATCTCGCCGTTGTGGCTCATGAATCGCAGTGGCTGAGCCCGATCCCAACTTGGGAATGTGTTGGTCGAAAATCGCGAATGGATCATAGCCAAGTGCGTTTCGAAGTCATCGGCGTTCAAGTCAGGATAGTACGGAACGACTTGAGCGGGCGTCAGCATTCCTTTGTAGATCAGGGTCTTGCTGGACAAGGAACAAATGTAGAAAAGCGTGGCTTTGTTGTTCTTGTCCACTCGCAGCGAATGGCTGGCCTGCTTGCGAATCAAGTAGAGTTGGCGTTCGAACTCGGCTTGGGTGAGCCCCTCTTTCGCCGCCACGAAGACTTGTTCGATGACCGGCTCAGCCGACCGCGAACTCGGACCGATGTCCGCAATGTCCGGTTGTTGCGGAACTGGCCGCCATCCAAGCAGTTTCTGCCCCTCTTGGTCGATCAGCTGTTCGATGGTTTTTTTGCAAGCATCGCGTTGGGCATCGTCCTTGGGAAAGAAGATATTCCCCACGGAGTATAGCCCCTTGGGTGGTAGCTCGACCCCAAGTTCTTGTTTGGCGACCCGCTGCAAAAAGCGGTGGGGCATCCCCACGAGGATTCCTGCTCCGTCGCCCGTATTTTTTTCGCAGCCACATGCGCCGCGGTGGTCCATGTTTTTGAGAATCGTCGAAGCGTCCACGACGATCTGATGGCTCGCTCTACCTTTGACATGTGCAACGAAACCGACCCCACAGGAATCCTTTTCCAATGACGGGTCGTATAATCCTTGCTTTTCTGGGAAGCCAAAGGGTGCATTCATGCTAAAAATCCTAACTGGGGAATTTGGGCGTAATTTCGTTGCTGCGTTGTTCGAGAAACGAAAGAACGTTTCCTTGAACTAACTCCCGAATATGAGCGATGACGAATATCGGTCGCATCAGAACAAGGGTTATGCTATTTATCGAGCGGCCATCGACGAACCAGTATCAGACGTGTTCGTTGAATAAAGCTCGGTATGCCGCTCGCTAAAACCATCGCTATCTGAGGAGCTAAAGTTCTCTTGGTCCCAAAGTCGATTTTTCATGATCAAATCTAGGAAGCTCCGTGCAGCTCGACTCATCGAGACGTCGCGGCGCTGAATGATTCCAAGCGGGCGAGTCAACTCCAATCGATCGCATTCAATTAACTTCAGAGAACCGGCCGCCAACTCGTTTTGGACCGTTAGCATAGGCAAGAACGCAACCCCCGTGTTGACGATTGCAGCGTGCTTTACAGAATCAAGGTTATCCAACTCCACCGCAACGCGCATCGTAACGCCCAGGTTTCGCAACTCCTTGTCGATCTCCTGGCGAATTCGAAGATTGCTCGCAAAAGCCACAAGCCCCACTTGATTCAAAGCCTGCGGCGAAATTCGTCCTAACGAAGACAATCGGTGCAAAGGAGATGCAACCAAAATCATCGGCTCGTGTCGCCACAACGTGGTTTGCAACGTCGGATGATTTTGTTCCGGATAGCTTACCATTCCAAAATCGACCGATCCCTGCTCCACCATCCGATACACCTCGTGCGGGTGAGCAAGCTGACTCGCAAAGGTCGCCGACGGATATTGTTTCTGAAATTTGTCCTGCAAAATCGGCAAGTAACTCAAGCCCATCGAGTAGATTGAGGCAACCAAAACATGCCCGTGCACGTCCTCGCCCGAAGTGCTTCCTCCCAATCGCACTTCATCTACCAACGAATCAAATTGCCGAAGAACCCCAGAAAGACCGTCGTAAAACTTCTGTCCCTCCGCCGTCAAAACGAACGGCCGCTTGGTGCGGTCGATCAATTGGACCGAAAGGAAATCTTCCAAATGCTGGACGCTCTGGCTTGCCGCGCTTTGGGTCATCCCATG
Source organism: Pirellula sp. (assembly GCA_040080875.1). Lineage (GTDB taxonomy): Bacteria > Planctomycetota > Planctomycetia > Pirellulales > Pirellulaceae > JBKCUI01. The sequence continues at coordinate 5,522 of JBEBHM010000223.1, read as the reverse complement.
ATCGCTCGCCGCCAAGGAAAAACTCCGGCGACGAACGACATCGTAAAATACTTTCAACGATCGAATGTGGACGGCCCCATGCGAACTAGCTGCTCGTTTATTATTTTTGTTAATTTGCATACTCCTGTATTAACATTGCCGATTCGAAAGATAGCGTGAATCGATTCGAGAGTCAAGAAGCGAACGAAAAGTTTTGGTTCTGCAGGCTTCGCCCAGTAGTATTAGCCGGTTTTCAACGAATAATTCACGGAATTAATGAGAGTCCGCGTAGACCGAAGTTCACGTTTGGCTGGCGAGAATCCTAAACTTCCGCTGGGTAACCCTGCGGGATTCGGAATGCGACTGATCACATGAAGTGACGTCAAGAATCGAGAAACTAGAAGGATGACATTGAAACGAAACCATTCGACAAGCAGCGGGACATCTCGAATTCAGGCCCCAAAAACTCAGGCAAAGCGAATTCAGTTGTCGCTTGGCACGAAAATATTGTTTTCGTTAGTCATCACTATCCTCTTTTTTGTGGGCTTGGAGTGCGTACTAGCCTTAACTGGGCCAAAACCGGTCACGCAGTTGGACGACCCATTTGTCGGATTTTCGGCGCGCCTTCCGTTGATGGAATTGAGCACCAACGAGTTGGGCGAACAGATCCTGTCGACCGCCGACAACAAGAGGCGATGGTTCAATGCTCAATCGTTTCCAAAGAGCAAAGCCAAAGGGACGATTCGGGTCTTTTGTATGGGTGGTTCAACAACTTATGGGCACCCTTATTCCGATTCCACTTCGTTTGCGGGTTGGCTGCGCGAGTTCTTGCCGATCGTCGATCCAGAACATGGTTGGGAAGTCATCAACGCTGGCGGAATTAGCTATGCGAGCTATCGCGTGGCCGCGCTGATGGAGGAGTTGGCCCAATACGAACCAGACTTGTTTATTGTTTATTCGGTACATAACGAATTCCTTGAGCGTCGAACTTACCAGAACATGTTTGATACACCGGCGTTTCAGTTGCAATCGCAGGCGTGGCTCTCTGGGACACGCACTTGGGCTATGGCGGATTGGCTGATACAACGAGTGCGTTCCAGCGGCGTACGGAAAGATTCCAAGGCGGGCTCCAAAGCCGATGTTTTGAAGCCCGAAGTGGACGAAATGCTAAATCATACGATTGGACCAGTCGATTATCATCGCGACGATCTGTGGAGGGCCAACGTAGTTCGCCACTACGAATCCAACCTAAGGCGTATGATTGCCATAGCAAATCGTGTCGGGGCCAAGATCGTGTTCATCACTCCCGCAGCAAACGAAAAGGACTGCTCGCCGTTCAAGAGCGAATACGACCCTAAATTGACTCCCGCCGATCACGAGCGACTCATCGCGATCCAGAATCGAGCGTACCAAGACGAACATGCCTCCCAGCCGGAACGTGCGTTGGAGTATTTGAAGTCGGCCATCGAGATCGACCCAACGTTCCCCGAGTATCATTATCGAGCGGGTCATTCGCTCCTATCGCTTCAACGGAACGCCGAGGCTTTTCAAACGTTTCGACGTGCCCTCAATTTGGACGTTTGCCCGTTGCGCGCGGTCGATGAGATACGACAAGCCATCGATCGAGTCGCTTCCGAAACCAAGGTTCCGACCGTTGATTTCGAAAAACGCCTTCGACAATTGAGTGACTTGGAGCATGGGCATTCCATTTTTGGGGACGAATATTTCATGGACCATGTTCACCCCACGATCGACATCAATCGCTGGCTATCGCTGTGGATTATCGATGAATTGCAGTCGTTGGGGGGCATCCGTGGACAAAGCGTCAATTCACCCAGCATCGTGGAACAATGTGCAGTGGCCGAAGAGAAATTGCTGGCAAACCTCGATCCGCAGTCCCAAGGGATTGCTCTTAGAAATCTGGCCAAAGTCCTCCATTGGGCCGGAAAGTACGATGAGGCTTTGCGGCACGCTCAAGATGCATTGGTGATCTTGAGCGATGATCCAGAGAGTAGATTCGTCTTAGCCGGTTGTCTCAGGAATATTGGGCGACGCGACGAAGCGCTCGTGGAATACGAAAAACTATTCTCGACCGGGTCCGATTACCCGCGAGCCTACGAACCGTTTGGTCATTTGCTGGCGGAACTAGGACGGTACGAACAAGCCAAGGCATACCTGATTCTTGCAACCCTTCACAACGAGAAGAGCTCGAACGCTTATTTCACACTCGGAGTCGTACACCTCCGGTTGGGAGAATTCGATTTTGCGGTGGAGTCCTTGGAACGCTCAAATCAGATCTTTCCAAACGATCCCGAGACTTTGTATTATCTAGCGGAAGCCAAGAGTAAGCTTGGACAACATGGGGATGCCGTGACGCTGTTTCAGCAAATCCTGGGAAAAGGGGTGCGATCGGCTGACGTCCACTACCGCTTTGGACTAGCTCTGTTGGAAGTCAACCAACCGGCCGAAGCCGTGCGACAGTTTGAATTGGCAATACAGATGGAGCCGAATTGGGAAGATGTTCGGGAAGCATTGAAAAAAGCGTCCGAACAGTCCAATCGGCCTTGATCTAACTCATTTTTGTGAACGAATGGTATCGAGCCCATGGTCGTCTTGCCATAAACTATAGCCCTATGACATCCAAAATCTCTGTTTCGCACGGACGCACCGTGGAGCCTTCGCTTTCTTGGCAATCTCGCGAGCGCCTACTGCTTGCTCCGTATGCTACGTTTTCTAGCCAATCGCTTGGGCGTGAGATACCCGAGGAGTCGCATCCGTATCGGGGGCCCTTTCAGAGAGATCGCGATCGAGTCTTGCATAGCGCCGCATTTCGCCGACTGAGCGGCAAGATGCAGGTCTTTACGGGAGACATGGGGGACTACCACCGCACGCGACTAACGCACACCAACGAAGTCGCTTCGTTGGCTCGCACGATTGGTCGCGCGCTTCGGTTGAATGAAGACTTGATCGAAGCCATGGCCTTGCTGCACGACATTGGTCATCCCCCGTTCGGACATTGCGGAGAGGATGCACTTAACAGTTGCCTCAAGGAACATGGCGGCTTTTCGCACAACGTGTTTGCCATGGAGCTTGCCACCCGAATCGAACAACGACACACCGCTTACCCGGGCCTCAACCTTACTCGCGAAGTGCTTTCGGGACAGCTCTTCCGTTCCGACAAGGGGTCGGGGGTGGTTCCCATGCTGGAAATACAAGTGGTCGATAACGCCGACAGTATTGCCTACGATGCCCACGACATGGACGACGCACTCAAACTCGGATTGCTCCATTGGCAACAGTTGCAAGGCTTGGGACTTGTTCAGAGAGCAAAACGAATGGCCCAAATAGATCAAAGCCAATCAGCCAATCGCCGCCAAATGCTGGTGCATTCGTTGATCGATATCCAAATGAGCGACTTTCTAAATTACTCGATCTGCCTGCTCTCTGACGCGAAAGAGCTGGATAGCAAGGCGGTTCAAGAAGTTGGAATTCAGTTGCAGATGTCACCCGAGATGCAGGCCGACAAACTTGAATTGGAGGCGTTTTTGTTTGAACATGTTTACCGCCACACCCGCCTCGTCGACGTGCGGCATCGCGCTGCGACGCGACTTCATCAACTATTTCGACTTTTGAAGACTCATCCCGAACGACTCCCCGAGCGATTTCAAAACTGGGCTTCCGAATGGGGTATCGAACGAGCGGTCGGGGTCTACTTGGCGGGGATGACCGACCGATTTTGCGATGATCAGTATGTATCTTTGGTTGAACTTGGCAGAGACTCAGCTCAAGATTGGAGCTAACCCAAATAAATATTCATGTGTCAACGAGCACTAAGTCCATCGACAAAGTCTTGAAAACAAAGTCTTGAAAACAAACGCGTTAGGCAAAATTTCATTCTGGCTGAAGGAGTCGATTCCAAAGAACGCACGTTCGATACTGACTCTCACCCCTAAACTCTCACGCTGGCATGCCACCGGCGCCGTTTCGAACGCAAGTTAGTTATCAAAGGTCCATGTAGCCTGCTCTTGTATGTTGTGAAATCTCACGAGTCCATCGAGCCAGAGACGAGCAAATTTGTCCTGAGTCTCCCTTGGATGAGAATGTTCCGGATGCACCATGACGAAAACCTCCCAGGTGATCGACTTGCGATGGCTCTGGCAAATGAAAACCTTCCAATTTTTATCCCTGGCGACGATTTATAGTAACGGTTGAAGTGGCTCGCCAACAACCCGTCGGGAAACCGCAGTTCCGCGAGGCGAGGATGGGTAAATCGAGAGATTCAGGGATAACAGTTATCCCTGAAAGGAACCACACCCCTTCGATCAGGGATAACAGGAGAGGAGACCGGGATAATTAGTTTGACAAATCAGGGATAACACCCGAAAATCCGGTTATCCAAATCCCAATCCGGGATAATAAGAAGTTCGTCAGCTAAACGGAGGAAACATTGCTGACCCTTCAAGAACTTAAATCAGCGCTGGGCGATAACGTGCAATCGTTTAGACCGCTGTGGACGTGCGCTCACGACGACGACCAAGATGCCGCAAAGAAACTCATCTGGGAACTTCTCGACGATGCAGGAAGTTCTGAATTGGTTCGATTTGCTTGCACGATATGCCTGGGATATATCGGTGATTCACGGGTTGTGGAAAGACTAAGACTTGGCTATTCCTCGCCAATGACAATTTCAAACTTCGGGTATGTTGTTGCGTTGGCAAATTTGAATGAACTTGATGCATTGCTATTGATGCGAGACGAGCTATCAACCCCTTCGGACGAATTTTCAACTCAGCGCATTCTGGCTGCAACACGGAACTGCACACAGTTTTACGATTGCGAAACCACTTCCGAACTAGTTCCGAGGATTAACAGACTTATCTTCGAGCGAGAAAAAACCTGAGAGTTCCGATGTGCTACAATGATGACCGAATAAATCAGCTGACGAACAAAGCGATCCACCGAAGTCGCGGATAGGCCGTTTCCTGATGGTTAGCTTCCTGGCCGCGACATCGGTGATCGCGGGCGTTCGTGTTGCTCAGTGCTCGCCAAGAGATCGCAGAATTTTCGACGATTGTGTGCACTGACGCTTTCCGATTCGGGCTTGCCCCGGCGGGAGCACAATTGGCAGCTACATACTGCGTGCCACCCCAGGCGACGAGGGCTTAGGCGTCCATCGAATAGATCGTGTTCGATGTCGCGACACTATAGCCACTGGCTCCATCCCGAGTGGTGGATGAGTTTCACTGCAACTGAGACAGGTTGCGCGATGTCGCTTGGCGGGTTCATCTGTGAGACGCAATGCAAAAATGATTGCAAGCGTACACGAATACCGCTAGGATCTAACCACCGTCAACTCGCAACGCGGCCGAGCAACCACTCCGAAATGCAACACGAACTATGCGTTGCAACCGAGTTCTCGGTAATGTCGCGCTTACTAAAATATCAACCTCTCGAACCGGCTGAACGTAGTCGACTATGAAGTCCTGGGTTTGCAAGTGACGGTCGCCACTGTTTCTAATTATTTTTTTAGGCCACTACATTTT
>JBEBHM010000913.1:0-3133 GCA_040080875.1 Pirellula sp. | reverse complement strand
GCCAAGGATAGACAGGACCACGGTAGTTTACGGCGCCTTGAGTTTGCAATATGTCTCCGTTCGCTACTCGTTCACCTCGCTCCCAATAGTCTCTCGCGTCGTATTCAAGAATGGTGGGACCTGTCGCAAAGATAGCCGCGTGCTTGAAGACGTCGCACAAGAAGAGTAGCAAGAGTGCACATGCAAACACTCGTTGTCGTTTGATGGAACTGTTCGAAGGCAGCTCGTTGGGATCGGCTTGTGTATGATTAGTAGTATCGCGGGCCGCAGAATTCATGGGCGCTCCGAGGTGGATTTTAACACTTGCGAAAAACTGCAAAAACGGACGTGCCGACGGGAAAGGAAATGCCATTCGCTATCATGCGATTCTCGGATTTCAAAACACGCAAGAGCGCTTCGTTGACCCACCGGTTTGGTTGACGCAGATCGGACGCTTTTCTTGAATCGAACATGAGGCAATTGGCAGCTAGGCGAATCGAGGCAATCACAGGAAAAAGTCCAAACAGTCTGTAGGAAATACGGACACACTCCATTTCCAATTCGCGTGAGAGATCTTTCAGCTGACCTCGGGTAAATCGCTGCTTCGTGTGCACCACTCGATCATGATGACTTGTCAGCCAGTCAAACGCAGGCAGATTCCATACCAGCAGGCCTCCTTGTTTAAGCGAGTGCGAAAGCCGTCTTAGGCCATTCAAGGAATCTAAAATACCCGTTACATAGAGCACGTCGCAGCTGATGATGAGATCGAGATCATCTTCCCGAATCTCGGGGGCACGTAGGTCGCTCAAGTAGATGTCGGCTTCAGGACACTTCCGATGTGCATGTTCGAGTGCCCTTTCCGAAAGATCGAAGCCAGCCAGATAACTGGGGGATAGTGTTCTGTTTAAAAAGCAAAGGTTCCCGCCGGTACCGCAACCCGCATCAAGTACCTTTGGGTTGTCTGGGAGTCGCATCGAGGGATGACTTAAACATCGAGCAATGGCATCGCGCATTCCCAGATACCACCAATGGTGATCTTCTGCTTGCGACATGATGTCGTACTGCTCTGGCTCCAAGTCGTCCTCGATTTACCTAAGACCTGAGTTGACGCCCCGTCGAATCGCTTGAACAACACGTGCAATTTCATCGCTTCGCAACTCCGGAAAAATAGGGAGCGACATTACTTCCACACAGGCGTTTAAGGTCGAACTAAGTCTTCCACATGCCCTTGAGGTTTTCAGAAATCCAGGCATGCGATGGACCGGCCATTCGTAATGCACGCCCACTTGCACGTGTTGCTCCTCGAGAAATTTGATCCAGCGAGTTCGTTCCTGTACGCGAACGACGAATTGATGCCACGAGGAATCTCCAAACAAAGGAACCGCAGGAAGTCCGACTGGCAATCCTTGGAGTTGGCCAAGGTATTGCCCTGCAATCTCTTTTCGGCGTGCGAGTGCCTCATCCAGATGGCGCAATCGAACTCGTAAACATGCCGCATGCAACTCGTCTAAGCGACCGTTGATACCATGGTCATGTGCAATCCTCTCTTTGCCGCGAAATCCATACTGTCTCAGCTCGCGCAGGCGAACGTCCAATTCAGGATCATTTGTAACGCACATTCCAGCATCACCAAACGCGCCGAGATTCTTAGTCGGATAAAATGAAAAACAACCGATTCGGCCTGCCGTTCCCACATGCCTCTCTAATATTTTGGTTCCATGCGCTTGAGCGCAATCCTCGATGAGGCTCAGTTCATTATCTTGGCAAATGCGAGCGATTTCTATAGTTGGGGCGGGAATGCCATATAGGTGCAGAGGAATGACGCAACGAGTCGATGAACTGATTGCGAGCTTAAGCTCATTCACATCCATTTGAAGTGTAACGGGATCCACATCCACAAAGACCGGGATGGCACCGACCGACCGAATAGCAGTGGCGGTTGGAACTGGACCGTTGGCAACCGTAATCACTTCGTTACCCGGCCCAACATCCAACGCCAGCATGGCAGCAATCAATGCGTCGGTTCCGGACGATATTCCTACGGCATGGGAACTCCCAACGAATTGCGAGAACTCTTGCTCGAATGCCCGAACGTTGGGCCCCAAGATGAGACAACCCGAATCGATCACACTTGCAATCGCATTCATGATTTCTTCTCGTTGCAACTCCCAACCACGACGGTAATCAAACGCTGGAATCTCCTTTGCCGTCTGTCGCGTATCGGGAAACCCGGTGGTAACAGCAGAATCATGGATTGCGTGACCGGTCGAATCTATCATGCGACTACGAGTCTCCCATGCTGGTAATAACGTATCGTGCGTTCCAATCCATCCTTGAGCTCCACTTGTGGTTTCCATCCGGTCCATTCGCGAAAACTCGAGTAGTCCGCGTAATAATCGCCTATGTCAATCGATCGCAAGTTTTCTGGGAAAGGCACCAACTCGTATTTCACCGTACATTGCTCACGCAACACCTCAACAAAGTCGAGCAAACTATGATTGGAATCGTGGCCTAGGTTGAAGCTCTTGCCGGAAACGTCGCTTCGACATCCTGCTCCAAGGAGCGCATCAACGACGTCGGAGACGTAATTAAAATCGCGTCGTTGTTCCCCGTCGCCAAAGATCCGAATAGTTTCGCCCCGTAGCGCTTGACCGATAAAGACTCCGACGAAGCCCTTGTTCCGATTCTTCAAATCCATTCGTGGGCCGTATGTGTTGGTTAACCGCAGGCATATAGTCGACATTCCATAAACTTGTGCGTACAACGAAAAGTACATTTCCGCTGCCCACTTGTTGATGCCATTCACATCTGCGGGTGCAATCGGGTGGTCCTCACGTACCGGTAACGAACGTGGCTTTCCATATACCTGTCGCGTCCCAGAAAGAACAAGCCTCGCGTGAGGATTGCTTCGGCGGCAACATTCCAACAGAGATAGTTGACTGCGACAATTGATATCTAGATCCACCAACGGGTTGGTCATGCTATCGATATGGCTAACTTGGCCCGCCAAGCTAAAGATGACTTCTTGGTCTTGAACCAAATAGGCAAGACTGTGGCGGTCGCGGACATCGGAAAAATTGATGCGAATGCCATTGCGGATGCTAGCAACATTCTCAAGAGTCGCTCCATAGGCTGGGAGCATCGAGTCCACCAC
>JBEBHM010000912.1:0-3111 GCA_040080875.1 Pirellula sp. | reverse complement strand
GTCCGGAACGATCGAGAGCAAGCAGCTCGACGATCTTTGCAAACTCGCCCAATTCGAAAACGTCTACGTGAAGACGTCTGCTTTCTATGCGTTAGGACTCAAGCGACCTCCTTACACCGACCTTGGGCCAATGATCCAACGATTGGTTAAAGAGTACGGTGCCTCGCGTCTCATGTGGGCTTCAGATTGTCCGTATCAAATTGGCACGGGGCACAGCTATGCCGAATCGATCGCGCTCATTCGAGACAAGCTCGAGTTTCTAAGCGAGTCGGACAAACGTTGGATGCTGCGTGGTACGGCAGAGAAAGTTTTCTTCGGCTCCTCGGTTTGATTAGCACCGACACAACTGTCCGCTCGATGCATTGATTGTCAATTATCACTCTAGCGCAGGATGACGTTGAGGCTGCCTCTAGAAGGCCCGCAGCCGATTTTGCGGAGCAAAAGTCGCCACAAATGCGATGCAGTATTATCTAACGCTTGGTCAAACATTGGTCGCTGCGACACTCGGTGGTTCCGTGTTCAGCTTGCGTTGCAATCCGGTTCGCGTTAGTCCGAGCAGTTTGGCCGCCATAACCCGATTTCCTCGAGTGTGTTCCATAACCAACCTTATCAACTGTTGATCAAGCTGCGCAATCGCTTCCTCGTAGATTTCGTTTGAATCCATCCCGATTTGTTGATGGACAAATGCGGCAAGATCCCAGACGCAGTCTGCGGGCCCGTGTCGCGATTGGTTTGCGACTTGCGGATTCATGACGGGAGCTAACGGTTGGATGAAAGTGGGCAAGCCGGTCCTCTCCATAGATCGGGTGAGAGCGCCGGTAGCTAGTACCGCTCCATGCGTTTCCATGAGCACGCTTTGCAAAACGCTTCGGAGTTCGGCAACATTTCCTGGCCAATCGTAAGACTTGAGCAACTGCATGGCGGCAGGGCTGACAGACTCAGGCAATCCGCTTGGATGTGCGGGCGAGACATGTGCAAGTTGTTGCATAAAGTGGGAGACAAGCAGTTCCAAGTCGTCGGGGCGATCTCGCAGCGCTGGCACTCGGATGATAAATGGGCTGAGCGCATAATAGAGGTCGCTTCGCAGTTTACCGGTATGCACCAATTCTCGGCTTGGGACCGAGGTTGCCACCACGATGCGTGTATCGACTGTGTCACCCTCGACTTTGTTATCATTTAGGAACTTTGACAGCCGAGACTGGGTCAACATCGACCAACCATGAAACTCCTCGATCAAAAGTGTTCCGCCGTGACAGTTGAACAGCTTTCCCGACTTGCCGAATATTTGATGTTGGAATGCGTTGTCATCAAAGTCGCAGGATGAGACCTTGTGAAAAGGACCACTGCAGCGAGAGCCATGTTGATGAATCGCGCGGGCAATCATCTCCTTTCCCGTGCCAACTTCACCCTCGATCAGAATGGGCGATCGGACAGAAGCCAGTCGACCAATCGACTTAAAGACCTCCTGCATCGCTCGGCAACGACCGACCAAAGACTCGTTCTGTGGCTCCACGCTTGTTGAATCGTCGATCACGACAGGGAGCTGGGTCAATCGACGATACTCGATCGCTTCTAAGATCCTCTGCTTGGCCAGTCCCAAATCGAGTGGCTTGGATAGATATTCAAACGCTCCTCTTTTCATCGATTCGATGACGGTTTCTGAATCGGCCCGATCGGTTACGTAAAGAATCGGACGGAATCGATCCTGAGCGACCAGTTCCACGATTCGGTCGATACCGTCGCCATCGGGGAGTGAGTGGTCTAACAGGATGACATCGATGCTCTGTTGGGAAGCGATCTGAACGCCCTGAACGAGTGTTTTGGCGATCACGACCGAGATCGGCTCGGACGTAACAAGATCTTGCACCCGAGAATGCATTTCGAGGTCATCATCTATGACGAGTAACTTGGCTACACCACCGTTTATTCTTGACATCATGCCTTATTCCATTCACCAGTATTAGAACGCCATCGAGATCCCTGTGCTTTGTCCAGATCCCGTAACAGAAAGCCGAATGGTCTAAGCTGCAAAGTCGTCAGTTTTGAGGTAACAAGGCCAGTTAAACCTCTCGAATCTGGTGGTGGCTGGCTGGATTAATTCGCGAATGCGCAGGTGCAACTCTACCGTGCCAACTTCGCTTGCAGTCGGACGGACAATAGGTGTTAGTATATGCTTGACGACTGCGCATAAGATTGCGATCAATGTACAAGCGAGAAACAACTGTCGTATCGAGAATTTCATGTCTGCTCCAGCGTGTTTTGGGCGACCTGGAAGTAAACGCGGGGTGCGATCATAGCTTGTACGGACTCGATGGTTATTATGCATCATCGCGGTCTAACTCGTCCATCCATAGATTGCGAGTCTGACCCCGTTGATTGGATTGCCAAATCCTACCTGATTCTGCATGAAGGCATGTGAGCCACCCATCACCACAAGCCCATGTGTCAATGCAAATCGAATGCCCGTTGGAGATAGGAAGTCCTGTTTTTTGAGATGTATGCCCGCAAACCATGATTTTCCCCGATTCGTGCGGTGGAGGATCATTCCACTTTTCCCAATACAACATGAAGTCGGGTTGATCCTCTAACGCGACGTCCGCGTACGCATTTGCATGGACGAAAAAGTGAGTATCGGATTCGTAATAGGGAAGAAGATTATGAGTAAGGAAATGCCAGTGGTTGTCAGGTATGTCCGATAGCGATCCCGGTACACCGTCGAACGGAGCGTAGGATTGGAGTGTCGCATCGCCCCCAACCCCCAACCATTTGTGGAACTCCGATTCTCCGTGTCTCGCCTTGACCATCATGAAATCATGATTGCCGCGAAGCGGTTTTAGGTTGTGCGTTGCGTTCAAGTGAAGCAACCAATCGAAAACCTCCCTGGTGCTTGGACCGCGATTCGAATAGTCACCAAGCGTCACGATGATATCGTCGTCGCGAAGTCCGACAAAATCGCACAATGCTCGCAAAGCGATGTAACATCCGTGGATGACACCGATAGCCAAGTGTCGCGTCAAGTTGTGTGCCCGAATTCTTGGTCAACGGAACGTTGAAAGGCAATGGAACGTTTGAAAGTCAATGATATAAGCAACGAGTTGCGGAGTACCTAAT
>JBEBHM010000911.1:0-3139 GCA_040080875.1 Pirellula sp. | reverse complement strand
GGAAACCAGGTGCTCGCGATGAACGAGAAGGGGGGCCGGACGCGGATTACCTTAGGACGCCAAGCGGTGTCCGACGGGAACAAGCCCCGGTCGGACAGCATTGGTACGAATGCGGAGCAAAAGTTGCGCAACCATCAACCTGTCCTAGCACAGATGGCAAAGCCGGTGCACAGATGAAGAACTCCGTCCCTCAATCAAAAATCATAAATCATAAATCAAAAATCTTCAATCCGTCACCTCTCACCTCTCACCTCTCTAAGCCTTTTGCAATTCGGGAGCTGTCTTTCGATCGAGGCAGTTACCGATTTGGCGTACTGCTTGCCGCAGACGCGCTTCGTTTTCGACCAACGACATTCGCAAGTAACCTTCGCCGACCGGTCCAAAGCCGCCACCTGGACTCACCGCCACGTTGCCATGCTCCAGCAAGTACATCGCAAAGTCGATCGAATTCATCTGCGATGCCCACGGCTCCGGAATTTTTGCCCAAACAAACATACCCGCTTTAGGAACGGCCGCAGTCCAGCCCAATCGCTTTAACCCTTCGATCAACACGTCGCGCCTGCCTTGATAAATCTGCGATTGCTTTTCGACGGTGGCTTCGGTGTTTCTGAGCGCAACGATGGCCGCAATCTGGATCGCTTGAAACATCCCGTAGTCGTAGTAGCCTTTGATGGTCGCCAATCCCTTGATCATTTCGGCGTTGCCAGAACAAAACCCGACTCGCCAGCCTGCCATGTTGTAGCCCTTGCTCATCGTGGTGAACTCGACCCCAACTTCTTTGGCCCCCGGCGCCGACAAGAACGAAGGTGGGACATAACCGTCATACGCCACATCTGCATAAGCAAAATCGCTGATGACCATTAATCCGTAACGTTTTGCCAGCTTGACGACATCCACAAAGAACTCGGGCTCCACCGTGACCGACGATGGGTTATGAGGATAGTTGATGATCAATAACTTGGGGCGTGGATAAAAGTGCTCACAGGTATATGCGATATTCGACAAGTACTTGTCGGTGTCTGCCACGTCCAAGGCCACGACGTTTCCGGATGCAAGAACCACGGCAAACATGTGGGCTGGAAAGTAAGGGGCCGGGATGATGGCGGTATCGCCAGCACCCATAAGAGCCAAACACATGTGGGAAAATCCCTCTTTGGACCCAAGGCAAACAATGGTTTCCGTCTCAGGATCCAAGCGGACCCCGTACTTGCGCAAGTACTTGCTCGTCAATTCTCTGCGTAGATTCAGGATACCATTGGCTTTGGAATAACCGTGATTTCCAAGGTCAGACGCCGCCTCGGACAATTTGGCAATGACCTGCGGATCGGGTGGGTCCGACGGGTTGCCCATCCCCATATCGATCACGTCCTGGCCCGCTCGACGTTTTTGATAAAGCAGAGCGTTGATTCGTCCGAACAGGTACGGCGGCAAGCGATGGACGCGGGGAGCCCATTCGACTTTGAAGTTGTTAGTAGTCATAAATCAGTTCGCAAGAAAACCGAGGCATCGAATTCAATGGATAGGATACGAGACGAACAGGTTCGAATAAAGTCGGAAAAGTCGGCAACACCCCCTCACCAACCTCAATTGTGGACTTAATTTTGGCAGCATTACGACTTTTGATATAGGCGGTGCGGTGGACGCAAGACTTTCCTAGTGAGTACACTGATGCGTCGTCTGAAGCATCCACGGTGCTTTCGCCTCGGTTCGTTTGGTCCTTTCCAATGATTCTATCTATGAAAAAGCTCTCTCGACGCAGTTTTGTTCAGACTGCTGCCGCAACTGGCATCGTCGCTTCCACTCGCCCTGCTCGTGCATTTTCCATGGCTAACGATGAAGTCCGCTTGGGCTTCATAGGGTGCGGTGGACGTGCGGGAGAACACTTAAGCGCATTCAGTAAGATGACGGGTGTTGCCGTCGCGGGATTATGTGACCCAGATCAAAAGCGGATGGAAGATGCCAAAGACAAGTTTGGGCAGTCCGCCAAGACGTGGGTCGACCTGCGGGCCCTGATCGAGGACAAGAACATCGATGCAGTGGTCGTCGCGGCTTGCAATCATTGGCACTGTTTGGCGGCCGTTTGGGCCATGCAGGCCGGCAAGGATGTCTACGTCGAAAAGCCGTTGTCCCACAGTCAATGGGAAGGAATGCAAACGGTTGCTGCCGCTCGCAAATACAATCGCATTTGCCAAGTTGGCACGCAGCAACGCTCCGATCCGATGCAAGCCGAGATCAAAAAGTTTTTGCATGAAGAAAAAGCTCTTGGCAAGATCGTATCGGCCCGTGTCAATCGTTTTGGAGTCCGCGCCTCGATTGGTCGACGAGAGACACCTCTCACGATCGACCCACGCATCGACTACAACCTTTGGCTCGGCCCAGCTCAGGACAGGCCCATCTTTCGAAACAGCCTGCAATACGATTGGCACTGGGATTGGAATACAGGTTCAGGCGAGATGGGGAATTGGGGAGTTCACGTCTTGGATGACTTGCGCAACAACGTGTTCCTCGACAAGGTGACTTTACCGAAACGGATCTTTGGCGGTGGAGGCCGGTTGGTTTGGAATGATGCTGGCGAAACACCTAATGTCCACTTCGTTTACTTCGATACCGGCTCGATTCCCGTCGTGATCGGACTGACCAATCTGCCTGAAAACGCCTCGAGCACGAAATCACCCAAGTGCCCTGGTCCTGGCAGCGGTTACATCGCCTATTGCGAAGGTGGACGATTCGAGGGCCAGCGTGGCAGTGCAACCGCCTTTGACCAGGACGGCAACGTCATCAAAAAGTTCAAGGGCAACTCAGGCAATGGGTTGCACCAGATGAACTTCTTGGAAGCGGTTCGCAAGCGAGATCGCACGCTACTAAACACGGAAGTGGAAGTTGGGCATCACACGACCGGCTGGTGCAATTTGGCCAACATCGCATTTCGAACCGGAACTGCTTATTCGCAGGACAAGGCGGATAGTCTGAAGTCGAAGGAATGGTCCGCATTGGTAGACGAAATGAAGCAACTGGTGACAGCACATGGATTGAACATGAACGCCCCTGGCATGATGCTTGGACCGATGTTAAGCGTCGATGCGAAAACAGAGATGTTTATCGGAGAGAACGCCGACCAGGCCAACCAATTCCTCAAGCG
>JBEBHM010000910.1:0-3140 GCA_040080875.1 Pirellula sp. | reverse complement strand
GGCCGTAATCGCGGTCGCGGCGGAGATCGACGCTAAGCCGGTTTCGCTCGACGCGAACGGTTGAATAACAATTAATAAGCAATCAACAAAGCCCCAGGAGATGAATAGTCGTCCTGGGGTTTTTTTCTGCGCTCCGATTGAGTCTGATTTATTCCGACGCTTGTTTCGCAAATGCCCGCTCAATATCAAGCAATGCTAGCTCCTCGTTCTTGGTGATTCGGTTTCCAATCCCAAGCCCAAGAATGCCACCCGAAGTGTCTGCGATTCGGTGGACCCGTTCCAAAGTGCTCTTTCTTAGAGCCTCGAGACTTGCAGTATCCAACGTGCGTGAAACTGCTTTTGCATATTCGGTCCAGGCCTCAAGCAATTTCGACTCAGGTCGCTCGAAAAGCCACCCATCGAGCAATTGGTAATTTGCTGTTCCCTTGAGAATATTCTCCGCTTCTGCTGCTTTGAGGATCGCTGCGCGTTCGTCTTCCTGAATCCATCCATCGGCCCAAGCGATCCGCACCAATGGCAAAAGCATTAAGGCGGTAAACGATTCGACTGTTATCCCGAGACGCGTAAGGTCGTCGAGCACTTTGGTATCTAGAATTCCCGAGACATCACTCAGTCGTTGGCGAACCGAGGTCTCACTCGTATCGGATTCCAAGAAATCTAGCAATTCTCGATCGCGTTCGCGATAAAACTCTTCTTCAAGCACTCCACTCAAGGCAGCCAGTTGGACTTGCGACATACGATTCCTTACAGAAAAACGGTTCATCCGATCATTCGCTCGCATTATAACTCACCTTGACCTGGTTTTCGCGGACCTCGTATACTTCCCCCCTTACGCAGTTAACTCGGACCAAGCCGCGACCTTTGTCACGACGGCATATGGCTGGTTCGATTCGCACTTGGGCTCCCAACGCAGCCCCGTTTTTCATGAGGAAATTCAATGCGTCACTCGATCCATATTCACAGCACTGCGATCGCTCGCAAATATCTTGCCCTGGTTCTGCTGGCCCCCATCGCTCTCCTTGCCACTTCCCAAAGCGGAGAGGCCCAAAACCGTCCTGCCAATAACGGCACACAAAACAAAACCGTACCCGCCACGGCCGCGTCGACGTCGAAGACCATTGCCGAGGATCCGAATGCCCCCAAAGTCGTAGCTGCCGTCAATGGCATACCCATTTCGATCAGCGAACTTGCTCACCAGTGCCGACTAAGGTTCGGTGAGGACGTGCTCGAAGATCTGGTGAACAAGACCTTGATCCTGCAGGCATGCCAAGCACAAAATGTTACGGTAACTCAAAAAGACATCGACGACGAAATTGGAAGGACTGCATCCAAGTTTAACTTGTCGGTCGCCATGTATCTCAAGCTCATCGAGGACGAACGCGACATCAAACCAGAGCAGTACGCATCGGATATCATCTGGCCCATGATCGCTATGAGACGCTTGTCGAAAGACAAAATAGCGGTTTCTCCTCAAGAAATCGATCGCGCTTTCCAAAGCGAATTTGGACCCAAAGTACAAGTCCGAATGATCGCCTGCAAGGACCCGCAAAAAATTGCCCATGTGCGTCAAAATGCGATGGCCAACCCCGCCCAATTCAAAACGCTTGCCAAGACGGAAAGCGAAGATCCAAGTAGCGCAAGCGTCGAGGGATTATTACCTCTCATCCGTCGATTCACAGGGGACGACGAACTGGAGCAAATTGCGTTCGGTCTGCAACCAGATCAGATCTCCCAAGTGTTCAAAGCAGGTGAAATGCACGTGGTTCTGCAGTGTGTGAAACACATCGAAGCGAGCAACCCACCCGCGTCTCAAATGCAAGAAATCCAGAACCGAATCCGATCGGAAATCGAAGACGTAAAACTCCGAGGCATGGCCGAGGAAGTCTACACTCAACTCAGAAGTTCTAGCAATGTGATCGTGGTCTCGGGAAATCCAGAAATGGAGGCCAAGTACCCTGATGTTGCAGCCATCGTAAACAACCAGAGCGTACCCAAGCTTCGGTTAGAACAAGCACTCGTGAAACGACACGGTTCTCGCATCCTCGATGGAGAAATCAATCGCAAACTCATCGAAGAGGCACTCCGAAAGGCTGGCCAACAAGTAACACAGGCTGATATCGATCAAGAACTCGTCAGAGCAGCAGAGTATTTTGGTTTCGTGAATCCGAACGGAACCCCCAATATCCAAGATTTGGTCAAACATGTTCAGACCGAGGATGGCGTCTCGATCGAAGTCTACGTTCGAGATGCAATCTGGCCGACCGTCGCTCTCAAAAAATTGATCGGCAACAAAGTTCAAGTCACCGAAGAAGATCTCAAAAAGGGGTTCGAATCCAACTACGGACAACGAGCTGAAGTGCTCGCGATCGTCATGGCAAGCCAACGCACAGCGCAAAGTGTCTGGGAAATGGCCCGCGCCGACAACTCAGAGAAGTTTTTTGGTGATCTTGCGAACAAGTACTCCGTCGAACCAAGTTCCAAAAGCAACTATGGAAAGGTCCCGCCGTTACGACGATTTGGCGGCCAACCCAATCTAGAAAAGGCTGCGTTCGAACTTAAGCCAGGCGAGATGTCGGGGATCATCGAGGTCGGCGGTCAATTCGTGATCCTGAAGAGCCAGGGATTGACCACTCCGGTTGTCGCGGACCTCAATCGAGTTCGAGACGAACTCTACAAAGACATCCTCGAAAAGAAGCAACGCATCGCGATCGACGAGCACATGTCGAAACTCTTTGCGGAAGCTCAAATCGCCAATTTCTTGAACCCCAAGAAGAGTCGCGCGGGCAAGGCTGAAACCCAAGCGGCGCTCGATGTGCTCAAACAGGAATCTCCCAAGCGTCCATAGTCATTATGAGTTCAGCACACTTTGAAGTACCTCGCCAGGGAACACGCAGGCCGTTTCCCTCACATCGACAGATCGTGCTGGATATCGTTCGGCACGCGCAGATCGTTCCGAGCTTTCCACTGATTCGCTCGATGCAGCTGGGTGAACTCGCATCGACGCGAACCAGCGCTGCCGTCCGCATTGGGTGGACAACACTCTTCGTCAAGGCTTTCGCACTCGTCAGTGAGCAGCTTCCGGAATTTCGAGATGTGTTTGTCCGTTATCCACGCAATCAACTATACCGACACCCTCATTC
>JBEBHM010000222.1:0-11766 GCA_040080875.1 Pirellula sp. | reverse complement strand
GACCTATCTTGCCGTTGAAGAATCTTTTTTCCACCTCGATGTCGTTCTTGACGAACATGACTTGAGCCCCCACCTTGCACTCAAATTTTTCTTCAGTCGGATAGGCCGACGCAGGAAAGTCTCCATGAATGATCGCATGAAAGACCTTGGGAGCACGCGGTAACCTGGCTAAGTTATTGACGTTGATTTGTTGCGCGACGGCGTTGGTCGCTGTCAGCGTGATATAAGGTTCTTTAGCGGACGGTTGGAAATTCGGAGCGTAACGGCTATTGAGCTTGTTGAGGACGTCTTCGTCGAGCTTATTGTCGCGGACTCGATTGAGCAAATCGATAAAGCTTTGATCCGACTGCCGATAGATATGTTTAAGTTCAATCGAGACGTACTCGGTCTTCTGCAAAGCTTGGCTCGAAAAGAAATAGGGGGTGGCGTAATGCTCTTGCAACAACGCCCAATCCTCGTGATTGACGACTGGTGGAAGCTGGTGTAGGTCGCCGATCATCAGCAATTGAACACCGCCGAAAGGCAAACTTGTTTCGCGGTAGGTTCTCAAGACTTGATCGACAGCATCGAGCATATCCGCACGAACCATGCTGATTTCGTCGATGACCAACAGATCCAGGGATCGGATGAGCCTTATTTTCTTGCCCGAAAGGCGTTGAGAGTGGTTCTTGTCGCCGCGATGGGCACCTGGGATGTGCAATCCAAATGGGAGTTGGAAAAACGAGTGGATCGTCATGCCACCCGCATTGATGGCGGCAACTCCCGTGGGCGCGACCACCACCAATTGTTTTTGCCCCTCAGATTTGATGGCGTGCAAGAACGTGGTCTTGCCGCTGCCAGCCTTCCCTGTCAAGAAAAGACTTCGGTTGGTATTTCGAACAAAGTCGAAAGCTAGTTCCAATTCGGGGTTCGTCGATTGCCCCATGGCTTTGTCCGGGTTGAGCGATCGCATCACCGTGAGGATCGTATCGCAATGAGTTGTAACGAGTAGCGTCGCGTGTCTTGTATGTTATTATCATGACAATTCTCGACGATTCGGAACATGGGAACACCAGAATACTCAAAAAACGTATTTTTGAATGATTCGCTGTAAAGTCTTGAAAGAAAATGCTGGGGTCTGGGTTGAACTGAGTAGAGGACCCCCCATGGATAACTGGCCAGAAACGAGCGAAAGCCTACTACAGCGGTTGAACGACCAGCAGGATGTGGCTGCATGGAATGAGTTTCTTGCCATCTATCGGCCCGTTGTTCTACGCATGGCTCAGCGACGTGGACTGCAACATGCCGACGCGGACGATTTGGCGCAGCAAGTATTCATGTCGGTAGCTCGAAAGGTCAACGACTGGGAACCACACAATTCGGAGACTAGATTCCGCAATTGGCTGGGTCGGATTGCCCGCAACGCGATTCTGAATGAGTTAGTGCGTGCAAAACCTGATCGAGCGGCTGGAGCAGGCGGGCACGATTTGGTATTGGGCCAAGTTCCCGACCAGGGTGAACTTTCGATAGCCTTGACGATCGAAGCCAGACGCCAGGCACTCTTGTGGGCAGCCAGCGCAGTCGAAGGGGAGTTCTCGTCATCGACCTGGGAGATGTTTTATCAAACGGCCATCGACGGAAGGCCCGTGAACGAAGTCGCGGATGGTTTGGGCCGTTCTGCAGGTGCTGTTTACATCGCTCGCTGTCGCGTGATGCAACGTATCAAAGAAAAAGTTCAAGAGTTGTCCGATTTTTGGAGCCAGGAATGATGTACGACGCGACTTTGTGTCTGCATGAGGATGAAGTCGAGCAACTGCTGAGCGGTGAGATGGACTCCGTTCGAACTGCGGAACTGGAACAGCATCTTGCCAACTGCATCGAATGCCGCCATAGGCTTGAGCGGCAGGTGGGAAACGACAGTTGGTGGTGCGAGACCGAATTGTCCTTGCGCGATTGCCTGCAGCCAAACATGGCATCGAACACGGATGCAGATTCTCCCTCGCAATTACTTAAGCTATTGGGACCGACCGACGATCCTCACATGCTGGGTCGCATCGGTCCGTATGAGATCATCGGACTTTTGGGACAAGGAGGCATGGGAGCTGTCTTCAAAGGTTTCGACCGTTCGCTCAATCGTTTTGTGGCGATCAAGATGTTGCTGCCACATCTGGCCGCTTCGGGGGCCGCTCGCAAACGGTTCGCTCGCGAGGCTCAAGCGGTAGCGGCCGTGGTCGACGATCATGTGATGGCGATTCACCGTGTCGATGAGTGGCAAGGAATTCCGTATCTTGTGATGACTTATTCACGCGGTGTGTCGCTACAGAAACGACTCAATGACACTGGTCCGCTGGAGGTGCGCGAGATACTACGCATTGGCATGCAAGCGGCAATGGGGCTCGCCGCAGCGCACGCACAAGGCATCGTGCATCGCGATATCAAGCCGGCGAACATCTTTCTCGATCAAAACGTCGAACGTGTGCAGCTGATGGACTTTGGATTGGCCCGCGCTGTCGACGATGCGAGCTTAACGCGGTCCGGCACGATCGCTGGTACTCCGCAGTACATGTCCCCAGAGCAAGCCCGCGCTGAAGTGGTCGACCTACGAAGTGACTTGTTTAGCCTTGGGAGTGTTCTGTATGCGATGTGTGTCGGCCACGCTCCGTTTCGAGCCGAATCCAGCTACGGTGTCTTGCGGCTCATCACCGACAAAGAACCTCGCCCGATTCGGGATGCCAACCCCGAAGTTCCTGAATGGCTTAGCGTAATCATCGGCAAGTTGATGAGTAAAAGCCCAAGCGATCGTTACGCTTCTGCGGCGGAGGTTGCAACAATTCTTGGGCAATGCTTGGCGCATGTACAACAACCGATGCAGTACTCGCTGCCCTCGGTCGCTCAAGAGATGAAGGTGGGACGCGAATCAGATCCGTCGATTGTTTCTCAGTTATTAAGGTGGTTTCCAATCATGAACGACAAACGCATACTCTCATTGATCGCGTTGATTTTGTTATTGATGGCGATGTTGGCACCGTGGCCGATCTCGGCAGTGGGAAATGTCGTGGCAGCCCTTTGGTTTGCGGGCTCAGCTGCCGTATTATCCATAGGCTTGGCGTTGCTCAGCCGTTCGGAGTATTTTTCACGGATCGTGTTGTGGAGTTTTGGTGTGACGATTGGGCTTGCTGTAGTTGGGATGGGCTTAAGCGTGCCCATCTGGATGCTCCGAGCGTCAGAAGCAAGGTCAATGGCGATAGCAGCTGAAACCGCAGCTAGGGACGCGAAAGCGGCGGCCATAAATCAGCAAGTGATAGCCGAGGCAGCTGCCAAACAGGCACGAGCAAAGTTAGAGCAAAGTAAAGGAAACTCAGAGGATAGTGCCGGATCCATGGAGGGTGACGGACCGAATAGGCCGGGAAATGCGTCGCAAAGTGACTCGCTGGAGGGTGTGTGGGAGGCAATTCATTATGGAGACGGGGAAGAGCCCCCTGAAAGCAAGCGACTCCGCATCGTCTTCACAAAAGATAAACATGCGGCATTCCATGGCACTCAACTGCTTTGGATGGCGAGTTTCACCATTGAGCCTCAATATTCCCCTAAGCGTCTACGTTATGTTGTGGATGGCAACCCGAGGCGAGGTATTTACGAGATCAAAGAAGATGGCCTTAGATTGAACGTGGCGGACGAGATCGACGCGTTGCCTTCGACGTTTGGTACGAAACACCCCGAATTCAAGCGGATGAAAGGTCCGCAAGCCCGCGAGCTGGTCAACAAACTCATGGCGACCGCCACTAAATCCATTGCACCTCTTTCGGTGGACCGGGAAACAGATGCAGTCCCGAAGTGACTCAAAGCGTGGCACTCGCCATTGTCGTAATGGCATGGATTTGCGCAAGCCGCTCATCTGCCTCGTGTCAAAAGTAGCGTTTCCATTCGACATTAGGGAATTGAACCATTTTGCAACTCTGCTGATTACCGGGTCGTCCACTATCGGTCGCATCGGGAATCCAACAGGTTTTATCCTGTGGAAATTTAGGATTTTCGCTACATTCCAAGCTATTGAGATCGCGGCCTAGTCCCTTTGCAGTCGGGATAACCTGAGCAGCCCCAGAATTCGCCTTTTGCTGAGTTCCGTCGCCGCATCGGCTTTTTGCATTGTGGGCATTCGGGCGATGGCTCATGGTTTTTCTCGCGTGCTTCAATGCGTACAGCGGTCAGTCGCTCGCTGAAGCCGCCCGTCTCTTCAAAGGCGGTGCCTTGTGCTTCGATTTGGCTTTTGAGCATATTCAGCGCGCGGCCGAGGATGATGAGCATCGCGTTGGCCACAATCAATTCGTCATCCGAGTCGAGCCAGCGGGCGTATTTCTTTCGTTGCTCCACAGCATGTCGTGCCGACTCGTGAACCATGTCGTCGGTGAAAGGTGCAGAATCGAGAGAGATGGCGTTGACGGCTTTCGCTTCGGGCGAGTGTACCGACCAGGGCAGCTTACCCCGGTCGAGGATCCAGATTTCGAAGTCACCGCGCAATTCGCTGAGGCTGGCTCGCGCGACGTCGGTGAGTTTCATCTCGGTATCTTTCGACGTCGCCGAGCGTTCGGAGCCTTCGATAATGTTTTGTCGTCCGCTGCGAGCGGCTTGAGTCATTTGGTCGTATTGGCGACCTTTGGGGTCGTAGAACTTGGTAGTCGCTTCGCGATGATCATGAGTGATAAAGCGGCGGCAGAACCGAAGCGTTTCGAGTTGCACGATCGTCGCGAGGGTAAAGGAGTGCAGTTTTCGGAACCCGCCACGTTTATCGAACAGCTCAGGCATAGCAGTTCCCTTCAGAGGGTCATGGACAATACGGACCAGATTGACCCAATTGACTTTATTGACATCGGACGCAACTGTCAACCAAGTCAACTAGGTCAATGAGTCCAAAAGTCCAGCATAGTTCCCGACACACGCCTAGCAACGTTGTCCCGCTCCGTGTAGACAGCGAAACCCTTCTCGACGACCCCAACAGGGCTGGACAACCGCGAATGACGATTGTCGGCCCGTGTCAGGATGTGGAATGCGATAACATCGACGCGAATGGAACCGATGTCGAATGGTTGATTTGTAAAAACGATGCGGTTGTAAAACCCCCGTTGGGCGTATACTTCACTGAGTGGCTTCTTGGCTGCCCTTTGGTAGAGAATGTGTTGCAAACTATCTTTGGAATAGAAGCCGTAGATTTTGCGAGGCGGTTCGCCGGAAGCATCGTTCCAGATCCATAAGTCATAGCCTTTGGTGTAGAAGATCACGGGCCGTTGACCGTGCTCCTTTTCGAGTCCGTCGGCATATTGCTCGGCTTGCTTACGGCCTATTTGCGGATCCTTGGCAGTTTTTTTGGCTTCGATGACTCCAAGCGGTTTTCCATTGTCGTCCTCGAGGACGTAGTCAGCTTTTCCGGCGCTTGACGATCCAACCTGGTACTTAACGGCAGCTTCCTTGACGACCTCTGCGGTGTTGGACGTGCCTTTTCCAACATCCCATCCTTCGTCAGCGAGCATTTGATCAATGAGATACTTGCGTGTTTCTTCTTCGTTGTACGCCATTGGATCGATGGCTTGTAGCTGCAGAGTCGCACTCAATGCAGCCTCCAACGCTGCTTTGCGCTCTTCAGCTGTTGCTTCGGCGTGGTCAGCCCGTAAGCGTTGGAGCTCCAGATCCGCGAGCATCTTCTGCATTTGAGCTTCTTGTGCGGTAATCCGCTGTAAGATGGCTCGTTTCTCGCGACGTTGCTCGACACTCTCGACGCCGCCTTGCGGAGGCACCTCAAAAACGGAGCAGTCTGCGACGTTACCAGCAGCGTAATTTACAAAAATCCAGCGACCGACGTTGTGGGCTTCTCGCATCAAACGAATCGCTGTGGTTGTGTCCCCGAGGTTGCCGTGAGCCGCACGATTACCTTCCATGCGGATCGCATGTAGTTTGGAAAGAACCACTTCGGGCACAACATCCTTGAAAGGTTGGTTGTTCAGCAGATCGACAAGATTCGCCTGATAGGGTTTTGGTAAACGCTGATCATGGTGTATCCAGTGGACAACTTGTTCGCAGAAGACCCGCAATTTAAGGATGGCACCGACTGGGTCTGAGTGTGCGTACGCTTCGGCAAAACCGCCAAGCCCAGCTAGCTCTGGCCATTTTGCTCGAAGGAATTCAAAGTTGACGGACTTCATTATGGAATACGAATCTCTGTGCATGGAAAACACTATTGGCAACTGGCGTGCCAATAGGCGGAATTGTGTTTGACGAGCTAAACCTGATCGAGTTACTTTGGTTTGGAAGTAGCGACTCCGAGTCGCTTCAACTGTGCATCGAGCGTTTGGTAACTCGACATGCCAAGTAACTCAGCAGCTTTGGTTTTAACTCCGGGGGATTCTTCCATGGCGCGCTCTAAGTACCGCCGCTGGATGTCTTCCAGCAGAGTTTGCAAGCAGAACCCGTCCCCGAGTTCGTAATCGAAATGAACAGTTCGTTTGCCGGGAACGTCGGCGATTGCGGCCTTGATATCTATTTCATCGAACGACTCTTGTTTCAAGAAGGCTCTGATTGGACCGTCTTGCTTGCCAACCTTGCGGTCGATTTTAAGTGCAGCCAATATACGAGACTGCTGGTCCACGTCAGCATCCCCCGCCAGTCCAAGTAAATCGTTGTTCCCGATCCACGAATATAAAACACGATTTTTGCTCATTAGTAATCCCATTTGTTTCGCAACAAATGAAATTGTATCGACGACTACATCTTTCGCAGGCAATGTACGGACTTTTTATCAAAGAATTGGCGCCGATGGTCGCGGATTGGCGATCCCACAACTCGCTGCCTTTATGTCTGCGCGTCCGTGAGAAAATTCACCAAGAGTGAATTGGTCTCGGTCGCGTGGGTGATTGGCAATCCATGTGATGCTCCGGCGAACTCCACGAACCGTGCTCCAGCGATCCTTTCTGCAATCGCCTTACCTGACGCTGGTGGACCGATAGGATCGTGCTGAGCGCTCACTACCAGCGTTGGCAATCCCTCGAGTTGACTTAGCCGCTCAGTCAAGTTAGCCCGCTTGAGAGCTCTCAGTTGCTTGTTCGCAATGGGTGGTTGGTCAGCTATGTCGTGCCCAAATAGCGCGCTCATTTGATCGGCAAGTTTGTCTGCGTTCGCAATCGGACCAGGTGGGGCAACGATTCCAAGAAAGCCTCGGCGGCGCATGCTCCTTGTTCCAAGTCTCGCGCGAATACCGAGCCAAATCATCCGAGCCGTCAGCGGTGCCACCAAGCGACCGCTTGGGAACGTACATAGCAATGCCAGGCTCCGGACGGCGATGCGATTTTCGAGAGCCATAGCCAGGGCCACGGTCCCGCCGAGCGAATGACCGACTACGTGTGCTTGCGGATGACCCGAATGACTAAGTACAGCCAGGGCATCGTTGGCCATCTGCTCAACACTCAGCTCGTCCTGATGCGTCCATTCGCTGCCGCCTATTCCACGGTTGTCAAAAGTGATGCAAGTGAAGCGGGATGACAAAGCATCGACCTGCGGTAGCCATCCACCTCCATGAACTCCCACTCCTTGAATAAACAGTACCGCTGGGCCGCTACCGTGTACCGCATACTCGATCGAGCAATTTGTGTCGATCTGAACTTTCATGTTGTGCCTGGTATCTGTAGTGCAAAATCGATAGACCGCATTTGTGTTTTGCCGGACACGTTTCGTATTCTTGGATGATGGATTTCATAATAGAGTCTAGGTTGGGTCAAAAGGCTATATAAGCGTCCGCAATCACGCTCGATGTAGCGGAAACCGTCAAGGTCTTCGAGGCATTGTCGAAACGCTCGATGCGTTCCGCTACGTCAGAATTGCGCACCATCATTTAGTCACGGGTTATTCCTGCTCGACCTGCGGATTGTTGGCAAACCTTGTAAGATGTTGTATCCATCGGTTTCGATTCTCTGAGTTCAAACAATGACCACCGATAAAACCAAATTTGAAATCATCGACTATGCGCAGTTACCCGGTGTGCCATGCCCATGCGGCACCGCACGGCGGGGATTGATGGATGTCCCAAGTATTCCTTACTCCCTCCATGTCACGGAAATTGCCGCCACCGCGCGAACCCATTACCACCGTCGATTAACAGAAACCTATTTCATCCTCGAATGCGATCCGCAATCTCACCTTGAATTGGATGGACAAGCGGTTGCCGTCACCCCTGGGATCGCGGTAGTTATCCATCCCGGCACGCGCCACCGAGCCGTCGGACATATGAAGGTCTTGATCGTGGCCTCTCCGAAATTTGACCCTTCCGACGAATGGTTTGATGATTAGAACATTGTGGCCCCATTGTGGCCCCGTCGCTCCGCGCCGGGGATTCGCCGGGGATTCGCGTTGTGGGTTCGCGCCGCGGATGCGCTACGTGGCATGCGCGATAAGGCACTCGGGCTGACTTATGTTTCACGTATGATAGACTCTCGCTGGGGCACTCGCGTCGCGGAGCGACGCTTCCACACTTGTGCACCCGTTGCTGATCAGTTTAATGCGGCGGACGATGTTGCAAACGCTGGGACGGGCAATAGTCGTCGTAGTCTTAGTTCGCAAATGGTTCCCACCAAAAGAATGGGAATCAATGGTACGTGCCCCCAAGCAAGCAGGTCGGGTGCTAGGGTGACCCCCACGGCCAGCAACGCATAGTAGGCGACGCCCATTTTAGTCGCGGTCGCACAAAGCCAAAGTATCGGCAGGAGCAACAGGCACAGATCGTAGTGGTAGGTGTGCGGGCTAACTAACAATGTTCCCGCTAAAATCATGAAGGCCTTTTCCGGAGAATCGACCGCATGCGACTTGTCCTCGATGGCCCCAAACAGAACGTAAATTGCTAAGGGCAAGCACATGGCAAGCTTGCACCACAACCTCCACGATTCTGGAACTGAATATGCGATAGTCATCAGGTTGCAGGACCACTCCAGTCGGTATCCACCGTTTTCGGCGTAACTCCCTGCCGACTGCAGTCCGGTGGCAAATGCGGCCCAAGCGTCGACGGGAATTACCAGGGCAGCGGTGCCCCAAAGCATCAACATACTGGTGCAAGATCCGGCCAGGAATCGCCATCGACAATGGCGCAGCATGACCAACGGCAACAGGAAAAAGAGCGTTGGCTTGATCGACATAAGACCAAAAACAAACCCAGCCGCCCAGTCTCGGTTGGCCAACATTAATCGCCAGGTCATGCACGCGACCAGCAGCCAAAGGGCGCTCTTCTGACCCAGGGTGATAGAAAATAGCAAGGAAGGGAAGAGAAGTAATCCAATCCAGAGGTATTGCGATCTAGACTTGATGGCAAGTCGCAAATGCGGCGTCGCACGTTCAGCATAGCACAACGCGATGTCCGCAATGCACTTGGCAGATGCAAAGGCCGTGGTGATTAGGACCAATAACCAAACGACGGTTGCCCAGCGGTATGGCAAGAGAGCGAACGGGCTAAAGAGCAGATAGTGTGGTGGCGGGTAAACCGGTGGAAAGAACTGATCGGTTTGCCACTCGAAGCCAACGACCTTGGGATCATACTGCCATTGTCGAAAGACGTCGGAGTCATAGAGTTGCGATGCATGACCGGAAAGGATCATTTTAGCGCCGACCCATTCCTGCATAAAATCGGCGCCATAGGCCGGGTTCGAAGTCCGTTGAACCCATTGGTAGTTGGGTGCAAAGAGCAGGTACGCGCTCGCAATGACCACCCATGCAGTCAGCTGGAGCAAAAGTGATCGGTTCATCAACCAGCCTAATCGCATCGTTCAACCTTTACCGGCTGTCTGACGGATCTCAGATAGGCTCGCTGAATGGTGAGGCACAGTTCAACCAAGTCTTGCAACATGGGCAACAACGAGTCCCAGTCGGACGCCGCTTTGCGATCGGCTTCGGCCGCCAGTTCTTGGATCAGCGAAGCGATCATCGGCATATCGGTCGACTTGGCGATTTCTTGCAAAGTTTGTAAACGGGCCTTGAGGACAGCCGGGTTTCGAGTGTCAAAACTGTGAATGACACGCTCCAACTGATAGCCGATCATGACGGCTTGATGATCCGTCATGCCGGAGTCATCGAACAGTCCCGTAGGTCTCCATCCCACAGGCGCATTCGCGAATTTATCGACTAGTTTGGGATCATACAGATCACCTGATCGCTCCATAATTCTCGCGATGGCCGTTTCATGGCTGCAAGGATCTAACGCAAGGTCCGACGTCATAGCGTCGTAGGCGTTGACAATGGCTACGATGCGCGCCCCGAGCGGTATATCTTCGCCACTCGGAAAGCTTTGCCCGCCGAACGGTTGATGTTGATAGCGAATCACGTCGAGTAACTCAGGTGAATTGAACGCGGCTCCGCAAACTTCCAAGCCCACGACAATATGTTCGTCCAAGTGATTGATGTGCGTGCCATTCATAGAGTGGATGGCCGATACGGAATCGTCGCCGGACATGCCTACAAAGCCGACATCATGGAGCATGGCGGCTATCTCAAGCATGTACAGTCGACCTACCGGCATCAATCCACGGGCCAGCGATACGCTCATCTCAGCAACTCGGTGCGAGTGGGCTGCGATCTTGGGCAACCGATGCGAAAGGGCTGAGTTGAGCGTGACGACAGCATGATACGAGATCGGATGATCCTCGATTTCCATGGCAGAGAGCTTGGCGGCTTTTTTGCGTTCCGCGTCGATGGCTTCTTGTTCCAGTTGGGGACTCCAGCAACGAACTGCGTTTCGCCCACCATGTTTGGCTGCATACAGGGCTTGGTCCGCTTGCTCAAGTTGGCCAGCGATGTTGGGGGCGTTAAACAGGCTGCTTGAAACACCGATACTTGCGGTGACTTTATATGGGTCGACAAGTTGTTCCTGAATTCCCGCGCGAATGTGCTCGGCCATCGCAACACCCGCCTCGACCGTAGCCGATTCCATGATGACGCAGAATTCCTCACCGCCATAACGGGCGAGCGTGGCTTGGTTGCCAATGAGTCCTTGAACGGTCTTGACCAACCCCTTGAGCACGGAGTCGCCAGCGGCGTGGCCGTGTTGGTCGTTGAGTTTCTTGAAATGATCGACGTCCATCATGATCGTGATCAATCCGAGATCCTGATTGTTTCGGACGGACCAAATCGAATCGATCTTTTCATAAAGTGCACGACGGTTGAGCGCTCCGGTCAATCCGTCGCGCGAGGCCAGCTCATGCAACACTTCGTTTTGTCGCCGAATTTGCTCTTTGGACGTTTCAAGGTCCGACATGGTTTGCAAGAGAGTTCGACGTTGCTCTTCCATGACCGTGATGTCTTCGAAACTAATCAAAGCGCCAGAAACACGCTCACCCCCGTCCAAGACAGGGGTTGCATTGACCACGAAACTACGCTCCTTGGTATTTGCGACGGTCAAGTGAACCTTGACCGCAGTCCTCTGAGTATGTTCTCGGAGCACAAAGTCCCACGGCCATTCTCCCTCGGCATCGTTCCGCCACGGTAAGCTACTTAAGGTTTGGCCCATTAATTGATCCGTCGAAAGATCAACACACTTTGCAAAAGATTCGTTGACCAAAAGAATCTTGCCGGCCGAGTCGAGGATAACAACCCCGCCTACGATGGTATCGAGTGTGTTGCGAACTCGCTTGGGAACAGCACTCTTAGGGTCGAGTACGCTCAGTGCTCGCGACAAGAAGAACGAAAAACTTCCGAAGTTGAGACCGAAGCCGATCAAAAGCATCAGAATCCACTTGACCGTGCTTGCCGAAAACGACTGGGATA
>JBEBHM010000909.1:0-3142 GCA_040080875.1 Pirellula sp. | reverse complement strand
GCGTTGCGCACAGACAGGTAATGCGCCGTCTACCGACCTATAGAGTGTGGTGAAATATCATGCAATTCGTTAACGATCTCATCTCCGGAATCATCAAAGGCGTTTGCTATAGTGTCGAGCACATGACCGTGACGCAGTGGTGCATTATGGGAACCACCTCGGTCATTCTGGGGTTCATGTGCCTGAGAAGCACGAAAATATAGTTACTTGGTGAGCGATAGAACCTCGACGTTGCGGAATTTGACTGGATCTGAATGGCCTGCAAATCCAACATGGCCCTTGGTTCGGTCCTTGCCAGGATGCGGCGAGTTGGCCATAAACTCATTCACCTTGGACAAATCGGCGTTGAGGATTTGCGTTCCGTTCAGTTCGACTTGAATCGTCGAGCCTTGAACGGTGATGACTTCGTGATTCCATTGACCAACGGGGCGGAGGTAACCACGTTTCGCCGCAGCCATACCATAAGCGCTGCCATGAGCTTGCCTTGGGTCCAGAGTTCTGTATTTGGCATGCCCATCGTCGAGCACTTGTAGTTCCGTCATTCCAACATAAGCCCCATCGGTGGATCGCTTTTCTTTGGGCATGGCTTCGATTTCTTCTTTGGTAGGATAGCGAACGAGCACTCCATTGTTCCCACCAGGCGGAAGTTGAAAATCGACTCGCATGATATAGTTTTCGTAGGTCTTTGCACTCAGCAGGACACCTCCCTTGCCTTGGAGGCATTGAATCGAACCATCGGCTACGACATAGTTGTCGGTTGCACCAGCCCAACCGGTCAGATCTTTGCCATTGAATAGTTTTTCGAATGATCGCCCTGCGCTCAAAGATTCGACTTCGGACTTCGCGAGAAGCGCGTTGGCTTCGTCGGCGTTGTATTCTACGAGCTTCAGATTGCGCCATCGAATTTCGGCTCCATGAGTTTGCAATTGGATTGGTCCGCGCGCGTTCAGTGGCTCACTCCTGGCAAAGTAGTTTTGCAAGCGAGCGTTGTTGACGACCCGTTGTTCGTTGAGCCAGACGTCACAACGTTCGCCAATGAGTCGGATTCGCATGGAGTTCCATTGGCCAACCGGTTTGTCGGCGCGAACTAGTGGGTCTTTGCCTGGCCACGTTTTGTCATTGTTCCATAACCCACCGCTCCCTTTCTCGTTTCCATTCTTTTTGTTGTTCTCTGCGTCGGGATCCCAAATTTGGACTTGTGGTACACCACGCAAGTAAACGCCCGAGTCGCAGCCAGCCACAATCCGGTATTCAAAAGAAAACTCAAAGTCACCAAATTCTTGGTTGGTGGTCAAGTAGGCTCCTTTTCCATCGTTGACGATCTCCCCGTTTTCGATTTTCCAATGGTCTTGGATCTCTTGATTCCACTTGTCTTTCTGTGCCTGATCTAGCGAGTCAAATTTGGCTGGGTTGGTGGTGGAACGCCCATGCCAATTGCTAAAGTTCATTCCGTTGAAGATGGGAACTTCGCCGGCAGATACCGATGCTGGAAGAGCGAGGCCAGCAACCATTGCGGCGATGAGACAGAAGGACCTTAATGCGATCTTGGGTTTCATGTTTTGAGAGATGATTGGGGTGGGGAAAGGGGGGTAAGCGCAGGTTCACTGCAACACGATTCTTGACTTGAGTTGGTCGAATCGCAACAAGAATTTTCGCGTGTGGATTTCAACGCATTCGTCAGCTCGCTGGACTCCGGATCTTGCCAATCGGCTGCGTCAAAGTTTCTGGTATAAGTGCCATAGTCATGAAACGCGTACCATTTGGCCAATCGATAGGCCCAAGATCGTTCCGGAATTTCCGCTCCTGGAACGTATTGGCTTCGGCGTGGCGTGATGCTGGCAATTTCTTGCAAGGCGGTTTGACGTTGCGTGGTATCCTTGGCGCCATGTTTTGCAGCCAATGCCTGCAGCAAATCGGGCCGCTCCAAAACAACGCAGCCGCGGGTGTGCTGAGATACGGTTTCGCGGAAGTCTCGCAAGAACTCGCTCTGCTGGAAAACTTCCTTAAGCGGTCGCTCGTCGTGAATCGACTCCTTGGCCAACTGAATAATGGGACACGGCTCGATATGACCACCCGGACCTATGTGGTGCGTAAACCCAGTCACGGCTGGGCAAAGAGCACGTCCTTGTCCATCGTGGTACGCATCGATCACGATGATAGGTTTCTTGACCCGCGTATTGACCACGAATTGTCGGACTCGAGCCAGTTCTTCGGTGTTGAGCGCCAGCTCAGGCGAACTTTCCGGGCCGACGACTCGATACACATGGAACCAACAGTACATGACGCCCAATTCGATCAGACGATCGACCCATGCGTCCTGCAACAAATCATCGATGTTCGATTTGCAAACACTTGTGCATACGCCCGTCATGACTTTGTTGTTCAAGCAATTCTGTAGGCCCTCCATCGTCTTTCCAAAGACGCCGTCGCGTCCACGGCGTTGATCGCTGACGATTTGCGTTCCCTCGACGCTGATGAGGGGCGTGACATTCCCTAATTGGCGAAGGCGTTTGGCCACTTCATCGGTGATGAAGTGGCCGTTGGTGAAGACTTGAAAATAGGCATCTGGATGGGCGGCCAGGATGTCGAGAAGTTCTTTGTGGAGAAATGGTTCCCCGCCGAGAATTCCAAAGAAAGCGTTTCCCATTTGCTTGGCTTCGGTCAGCGTTCGGTTCATCGCCGCGAAGTCAATTTTGGTTTGCTTTGCAGCGACATCTACCCAGCACCCTTGGCAACGCAGGTTGCACGAATTGATGATGGAGATGTACAAAAACGGGGGAAAGAACTCACCCCGCTTCAAACGCGCCTTGTGCTTTTGAACACTTCGCAATCCTCGAAATCCCGCGATGTACGCAAGCTTCCACAAGAGTCGTTTGTCGGTTTCGAGCAGCAATCGCTTGGCCAGGCGGAGATACATTCGCGTTGTCGTATGGGAAGGGCATCGTGCCGGGGGAGTTTCAGGCTGGAAAAACAACTCCCACGTAGTTTATCAAGAATTCCAGCCAAGTAGGATAGTCCAGTCCCACGATTCCAAGAAAGTGTGTATCGGACCGAATATCGCGATGGCGAACAGACGCAGTGCGAGTTTACAAAACATTGGTGCCCACATCATCGGCGTTGATGTAGAATGACCGCAGTGTCC
>JBEBHM010000908.1:0-3142 GCA_040080875.1 Pirellula sp. | reverse complement strand
CGTGATACCCATGCGGCGCGAGTTGTCAAAAGCGACCAAGATTCGCTGAATTCCCTGTTGTATCGCTTCGGTCATGGAGGCGTTCCTTTCGAATCTTCGGGCATAGTAGCTCGACGGTGTCCATGGTTTCGCTTCCGGAGTTGATTCAATTCATGCAGTCGCGATTCCACACGTTGATTAAAACTGCCGTTAGGAAATTGACCTTGTTCGTCCCGCATACCCGCGTCGATGCCACTGAGTAAAGTCATGGCTTGATCGACGTCTTTGATCGCATGAATGTGAAAACGCTTCGCAGCACAGGCATCCACGACATCCTGTCGCAACATCAGATGCCGGACGTTCGACTCAGGAATCAGTACACCTTGCTCGCCTGTCAATCCGCGTGCGGAACAGACGTCAAAGAAACCTTCGATCTTCTCGTTCACGCCGCCGATCGCTTGCACCTGGCCATGTTGATTGATCGAACCTGTTACTGCAAAATTCTGCTTCAGCGGCACATCGGCAATCGCTGACAACAGGACACACAATTCTGCAACGGATGCGCTGTCTCCATCGACTTTGCCGTATGACTGTTCAAATACTAAGCTTGCTGAGAGCGCCAGCCGCTGGCTTTTCGCGAAGCATGCGGCTAAAAAAGCAGACAGAATCAGCACACCCTTCGAGTGAATCGCGCCGCTTAGCTTTGCCTGGCGTTCGATGTTGATCACTTGTCCCTCACCGAGTCGTGCTGTGGCTGTAATGCGTGATGGCTGTCCAAACCGGAAATTCCCGAGATCGATCACCGACAGACCATTCACCTGAGCCACTCGCGAACCTTGCGTGTCCATGAGGATTGTACCGCGAGTGATTTCTTCATGAATGACTTGCCGCATGCGGTCAACGCGATGGATTTGTTTGTCGATTGCTCGTGAAATATGAACTTCATCGATGAGTGTCTGTCCTGCACGTTCTGTCCAGTAGTCTGCTTCCCGAACGATATCGGCCAATGTCCGCATGTGCGTGGTTAATTTCTGAGCGTCTTCGGCGACTCGAGCGGCGTGCTCAAGCAATCGCGCAACAGCCGTCCGGGTCAACGGTCTCAATTTCTCTCGCTTCGCAAAGGTGCCCACCAACCTCGCCATCAGCATGCAGTGCTCGGGGGACCGGTCCATTTCATCGTCGAAATCGGCCGAGACTTTGAATAGCTCAGGGAACTCGGGATCGAATTGATACAACATGTAGTACAACATCCGGTCGCCAAGCATCACAACCTTGACGTCCAATGGAATCGGTTCGGGTTCCAGCGATACGGTACTGATGAGACTTAGCGCTTCGCCAATCGATTCAATCTTGATCGATCTCGAAGTCAATGCTCGCTTCAATCCCTCCCAGGCATAGGGCTGTTGCAACAAACGCCAAGCATCCATCAATAGATAACCACCATTGGCGCGATGCAAAGCACCAGCTTCGATCAATGTGAAGTCCGTGAAGAGTGCCCCCATCTGCGATTCATGTTCGACGCATCCGATTAAGTTTTGATAACTCGGATGGTCCTCGTATACGACCGGAGCACCCTGAACAGAACTGTTGTCGACCAACAAGTTGATTGCATAATCATCAAAAGAAGGCTTTTGTGGATTGGACGCGCCGAACATCGCCACGTGTCCCTCCTCAGACGGCTGGAACTCGTCGACTCGTTCCAGAATGTCTTTTTCCATCGCATCAAAATAAGCAACAACCTCAGGCAAATCTAAATGTTGTTCCTTGGTTTTCGCCATCAAATGGCCGATTGCGAGTCTTACGGCTTCTCGATTCAGATCACGAATCTTGTCGCGAGTCTCTTTTCGCAACCGCGGTATCAACTCAATTATCTTCTGCAGTTCTCTTTGCAGTGATTCGATTTTCTCACTGATCTTTCCTTTCTCATCCTCTGCGAGCTTCTGAAAATCCTCGGGACCCATCACTTCCGTTCCCTTCATCGGGGCCAGTGCGAATCCAACCGGAGTGCGAAGCAATTGGACCTGCTGACCATTTGCCTTGTCGGAAAATTGTTGCAGCAATCCATCTTGTTTTTCGGCTGCTTCGTTGATGAACTCCTGCACTCGGTTCTTGTGTTCGTCGCTTTCGAAAGCTGCGTTGATCGCGTTTTCCAAGTCATCAATCAGCGACTCCACGTCCTTTCGCAACCTGACTCCTCGCCCTGTCGGGAGCCGGAGCGTCTTTGGCCGACGGATATCCTCGAAGTTGTTAACGTAACACCAGTCGGGCGGGGAGGGCTCGGTGCAGCAGCGTTCCTTTAAGCAAAGCTCCACGGCTGTTCGTTTACCGATCCCGGGCGGACCGAGTGCGTAGATGTTGTACCCGTCCCCCTTCATTGCTATCCCAAATTCCACGGCCTCCCATGCTCGCGTTTGCCCCACGATTTCAGTTAGTTCGATCAATTCATCGGTCGATTGGAATGCAAACTGATCCGGATCGCAACGCCAGCGAAGGGCTTGGGAGGTAAGCAGAGTCGTTGAATTCATACAGCCTTAGCTTATCTGGCGGAAATCGAATCTATATGAGCGTGCGCAATTCTGCTCACATGTAGCGGAAACCGTCAAGGTTTTCGAGGCGTTTTCGAAACGCTTGACGCGTTCAGCTTCGTCAGAATTGCGAGTCATTATTTAGTACTACAGCGCAGAGTGGCGTTCAGTCTACCATTACAAAACGCCCAACCGGTTTTGCGGAGCAAAACCGCCACATGTTGCGCTGTAGTATTAGTTGGACAATTTCGTGACTGTTCTTTCTATGGCGATACCTTCCTGGATGGAAATTGGGCAAGCTGAGCAACAAGTTTGCTTGGGTCGACCGGCATACGTCGAGCGCCC
Organism: Pirellula sp.; assembly: GCA_040080875.1. GTDB lineage: Bacteria > Planctomycetota > Planctomycetia > Pirellulales > Pirellulaceae > JBKCUI01. The sequence continues at coordinate 293 of JBEBHM010000908.1, read as the reverse complement.
CACGTTCCCGGTCGCTCAGCGAAATGGCCGGCAATTCGCTCGCCACATTGGTCGCATTGATTCCCGTTTAAATTGTATTCACCCAATTCGAACCAATTGCGGTCAATAAGAAGTCGTTTGCACTTGGGGCAATAACTACTCTGTCCCTCACGATCCAACACGTTGCCCGTATAGACATACTTCAGCCCGCATTCCAAAGCGATGTTGCGAGCCGTAGTGAGAGTCTCCAATGAAGTGCGAGAGTGGTCCATCATTCGAAACTCGGGATGAAACGCTGTGACGTGAAGCGGTAC
>JBEBHM010000907.1:0-3145 GCA_040080875.1 Pirellula sp. | reverse complement strand
AGTCCCTCACAAGCAAAGCGGATATTGCGGCGGCCCTACTGCCAGCCAAGTTGGGTGTGCAACACTGGCCGCAAACTCGACCGTCGGAATCCACTTTGTTGAAATTGGAACAGGGAGTGCGGGTCGATCAGTCCGAATTGAACGCGGTCGAGTCGATGGTAGGCAAGGATTACGCAGCGGCCGTTGACCCTGAGGGACGATTGAGAGCGCTGCTCGCGAGAACCAGCGGCCAACTATGGCGCCCCGACAAATGTTTTCTGTTGAGCGAAACAATGGACCATTAGTAGACTCCACAGTCGGATGAGAGAGTAGAGCGATTGTCCTCAATCGCTTTACTGGTGAAGTACTCGGTTTGTTGGACGGGCTCGGCTCGGCAATGACTTGTTGCGCAAGATTGCGCTGCAGCTCGCCTTTGATTACTTTTCATTAAATAACTGGCTCCAGCCATCGAAATCGGCGTACTCGATGATTTGTTCGGAGGTAAACGCTTCTTTCGACAATGGGCGCAAATCGACGTCCTTTCCAATCTTCCACTCGGCAAATCGGAGCTCCACTTCCTCCAATTCGCCTGGCATATTTCGTCGCTTGAAAAACATCTTATGGGGCATGAATCCGTATTTCGGATGTTGCTTCCACTCAGTGCGTGTCTGTGAGGGCACGCTATTCCTTCGCGTCAGGGATACTCGATTTCAGCGATTTAAGGGTCTCAGTTGCGTTTGTGAATTGAGTTGATGACTCACCATAAATATCGAATTTCGCAATCACTGTGACAGTACTCTTGTCCTTCCATGGCTCATCGCACAACACTGCCTCCACTAAAACGGGGACATCATCGACATCATTGAGCTTTCCCCACGTCGTATTGACGATTGCCAGCGGAATACCTTTCTCGCGATCCGGAATTCCTTCTTGAGGAAGAAATATTTTGTCATAATAGAGAACTTCCTGTCGCACGAGCAGTCCTGACTTGAAAACACGAAACCAGATGAATTCCGATTTCGTGTAGGCACCCCAATATGACTCAACGCGACCGTCCGAAAACTCTGTAGCAGCCAGACATTCGTGCGGAACAGGGCGGTTATTTCCAAAATATACGTTTGATAAATTCTTTACCGCAGGACCGCGACGAAAGCTACCAAGCGTGAGCAAGGGCCAATCAAGAAGCTCGACACATTCGGATTGCGGTACCCAATGCAACCTCCTATATTTCTCATTGACCAACTCCGGTTTTTGCTTGTTCCCAACGTCATCTCGTACGGTGTATAACTTTCCGTCAAAAGTAATACGCTCCCAATCTTCGTTGTTTGCGAATGTAGGCAAGTCAGGAGCTCTGACCGGCCGATCATCGGTTATGATTTTCGCTGCTTGTTTAAATCGTTCGATGGTACCGAGTTTCGATTTGAGCACTACCATTTCTCCGATGCTTTCGTAGAGGATTGGCGAATCTGGCGAGCTGTATGCTTTGAGACGCGTTTTCAGAAGGTATTGAGGTATGCCAAACTCTGCATTCAACGCATAGTCCGTTCCAAATTCTCGTGCTTTTGCAATTGCACTCTCGTCACCGTGCGCCTTCGTCGCAATACGCGGAACGAACCAAAGAAAGAAAACCACCACCGCTAGCATTGCCTTCATCGATCACCTCTCGACAATAATCACTTTCCCAACCACACCTCGGTCCGCATAATTGGTTAGAGGTCATCGACGTCAATATAACAGGGATCCAGGGGATTTCCGTTGGCATCGGTACAAAGGGTAGTTCGATGCATCGAAGCGTAAACGACTGTTAGCCGTGTACACCGCTTAAGTGCGAACGGAGGGACAAGCGTGCACTTGTTGCATCCGGTTTTGTACTTGCAGACCTTTGGTGGCTCATTTGTCGAATAGTACTTTCCCCATTGCGGCTCAGGCGGTATTATAGGAATCAGAAATGGCGTCGACCAATCGGTGCTGCTAACGGAGTAAATTAAACCTTCATCTGTACACCATTCATCATTAGCGCACACATCTAAGGGACAAGATTCCGTGCTCGGATCAGTTTCTGGAGGATCACCTGGCCAAGTGTAGTAATCACCACAAGTTCGTGAAACAGCTATCCTGCACAAACAGGCCTCTAGTACATCAGCTACAACGTGCGCTTTTTCGCCAACAAACACCAACAAACAAAAAGCAATAAATGCAACTGCATGCTTACATTTCAACATGACAAACTCCGAATTTCATTGAAACAAGGGAACGGTTGCACGCCACTTTTGCGTGTCATTACCAATATGGACTTTCCAAGAGCCATTTGCGGAAATGGATTTCATCGATTTGTCGCTGACGCTCGCATAAACTACGAACACGTTATCCGTTCGACGCAACAACCGATTGATCGACGCATCAACTTTTGAGGCACCATCCGAAATAAACACTTTCAAGTCGTCCTCAGTTTTTGGAAAATCCGGTCCGTTGACCAAAAAAATCAATTGTGCGCCTTCTTCGGTGTTCCGCAAAAGTAACTTTGATGGCGTTATTCTCACGCGATCAGAATAGACAAGCGGAACCGTCAAAGTAAGCGACTTGCCGTTACTCAAAATGACGTCGAAAAAAAGAGTCTTGTCAACAACATTCTCATTCAAGGCTTCACCCGATTCACTAAACCGAATTCGCAATCCCTTGCCAATCATTTCCTTTTGCCTGATTGATCCATTCCCGTCACTGACGATACGGACATCAGTCACAGTCACATCATCAAACTGGGGCAAGAATTTCAAGACGCAGTCCTGCTTCATAGACGCTTCTGTTCTAATTTGCCTTGGCTCGACCCTTGCCTCCTCCAAAATCTTTCCATGGATTCCAACATGGAACTTTACCAAAGCCATTTCGTCTGAAAACGTCAATGATGTCGCAAACTCTGATGGGTTGGGGATATTAATCGAAACCCTTAAGGTGATTTCTTTGCCCTTTTGGACAGCCAGTCTATCAGGTGTAAATTTCGTACAACCACAACCGGCTTTCACCACGAAGTTGCAATCCTTGCCACAAGAATTTACCACGACAAATTCAAGTTCGACTAAATCGTTTGCTGGTACGTTGCCCATGTCTACGACAAACCGATCATCGGGTTTCTCTAGCGTCACTCGCTGAGAAATCGTTTTTCTAGCGG
>JBEBHM010000906.1:0-3147 GCA_040080875.1 Pirellula sp. | reverse complement strand
AATCGGATGTAACGGCGATTGCACAGCACATCATGAGTATCGACTTATAGTTCATGTATCACCTAAAGATTTGGCTAATGGCCGAACAATTATTAGGCCGAATTCGGCATAATTCCGATTTCCAGTTCACGTATTCGAATGCCTGCAACACCGTTCGTCAATGAAAAGAAAGGATTTATCTTTACGCGACGTCGAATCGAGATGTGTTCACTTTCGGTATTATGCCGTATTCGGCATAATAGGGTAAATTGCCGAATTCGGCATAATTCGAGATGGCAATTGCGATTTCCCCGCGTTTTTGTTGGTCTACTTCATTTCCTACCGGAAATATGCCGAATGCCTCCCCCAAAAGCATGGATAACCTTAGGCTGAGGAATTGCCATTTCTGCTGAGATCGTCGACTAACGAATACTAATGGATGACATCCAGAATACGGTCATCGGGTTCACCGATCGAACTTGCATTGAGAGTCGATGCGGTATCGAACATGCAACCTTTGGAGGCAATTGTCATTCGTCATTCGTCATTCGTCATTCAAAAATCAAAAATCAAAAATCAATCATTCTGCTCGAACGAATTCGACTCCGTTGATGCGGAGCGAATGGAGCTTGTTCATCCAAGGTTCATGAACCACACTTGCGCCTTCTGTGGTCATCACTAATTCGGTCAAGCTGGACTTATGGATTGCTTCTTTGAGGCGATCGTTCCATTCCACGGTTGAGTACAAAGTGAGCTTTCGAAACTGAGCGTTCTCAATCAGCTTCCACGACAGATCGTGTCCGTCCGAAAGGTCCATTTTGAGTTCTTCCAAGCCTGCCATCCTTGCGAGCAGTTGCAAGGACTCCTCAGTGAACGGCTTGCCACCGATCCATGACTGGAAGATAAGTAGGGAACGAATGTTGGTCATGTTGCAAAGCTGTTGCCAATCCACTGGCGTAAAGTTGACGTAGGAAAATCGAAGGGAATCAAGCGGCAAAGTGCGAGACGGTAGAAGTTTCCGTAACGTCGGGAACATCTTGATGTCGCGTAGCGTTACACACTTTAACCGTTCGCATTGCAGGGTCCGCTCTAGCACGCTCATCTGAAATGGAGCAGAATTCAGAACCAGTTCAAATCCGTCATGGATGGTATCCAAAAGCCTTGGATCAAATTCGGCTTCTTGCCCGAGGGAAATTGGCAGCTTTCCGGCTCCAAAGCTAGTCGTAGGTATCTCATTTAAAAAGTCGATATCGCTCGGCTGGAGCTTTTCAATGACAAACACGAGCGGACGAAAGCTGTACTCCTCAGCTAACGAATATCGCCTCAGGCGAGAGAGCAATGCGCTCTCGAAATTTGCTGGATTCCCTTTTCCATTTAGCAGCACATGCACTCGATAAAAATCCGCGTGCAACGAATCGATCAACTCCGTCGTAAGGAGCCCCGAGGGAATATTGACTCCCACGATATACTCGGGATTGAGGTAGGTCTCCTCGAAGTAATGCAAGGCGGCAGGGTAGGGAAAACCATAGGGACCGGGAACCCATCCCATGGCATTGTGCGGGTACTGTCTTGCACTGCGGGCAATTTCGACTTCTCCGCCTTGACTCCTCAAAAGTGCAATCGCGGCTTTTTGGTCCGTTCGCTTCTTAAGCGGTGCTACAACGTAACTGCAAACGGCAGCGACCAAAGCTGTAAAAACAAGAATACCGAAGAATCGAAATCGACCGTGAGAAGTCACCACCTTGACGAAAATCCAAGCAAACGCGATGGCACTCAAAGAGAGCAAAAGTTGCTCTCCAGATGCAAAACGGATCGGTGAAAATGTGCATGCAGCAGTTGTCACCACCAAGGAGAAAACCAATATCCCGAACCATCGTATCAGTCGACGCACGTCATAGCGTTGGGATTTCGGCAACGTGAGGGCGCAATCGTTGTTGAACTCCGACGAATCCAATATCGAATCTCCAAACTTGGTCATCAGCAGAATCAGTAGTTGAAACCACGAAATGATAATCGTTGGAGGGGCTTCAATGCACCCAAACAAGAAAAAACATCCTGCGTGCGTTGGACAAAGTAGGGCGAATGATGCAAGAATAGCCGCGAAGTTGCGCAAGCATAAGCGACGCTTGTTAAATTGGTTCAAGCCTCCATGGCTCTGTTCGAATTGGTGCGCGTTTCCGAATCATCACACATTCTTTTGCGATGAGATAAAAAAATGCAACTCACGTTTCATTTGGGAGAACCCGAAGTCATTGCTTTGTCGGAGCCATTTTACAAGAATTCTCCAACACTCCAGCTTGCCAAGAATATAACGCGCTGGTTACTCCCCTTTTTTTTTGTTGCAGGTAGCGTAGGCCGAAGCGAGTTTCGTTGGGATTCAACTGACAAGACGGTTCTTACGGATGACTACCTCATCGTGTTCTTCGCGGGCGCGCAAGGATTTGCGATAAGTATTGCCGAGGTTGGATTGGAACAAGCAAAAACGGCGTTCGATCGAATGAACACTTTGATCGTCGAAGCAAAGTCGCTTCCGAGCGTTCGGGCCTGAACGATGGACTGGTTTGGAGAGGATCGCCAGAAAAGACGAGGCGCTCATCCTTGCCCACAATTCCGTTCAGCCCATTTGGGATTCCTGCATTTTCGTACTCCTGCTTGTGACGGTACTCGTACTCGGTAATTGAGCGTCCTTCGAGTACGAGTACGAGTACGAGTACCATTTCATTGAGTACGAGTATTCTCAATTCTCAAATCTCAATTCTCAACCCTCGGAATGGACTCGCCACGGATGAGATCTTCGAACGTCTCGCGCGAACGGATGCAATGAAGTTCGCCGTTCTCGATCAAGACCTCCGGGACGCGGTAACGACCGTTGTAGTTGCTGGCCATAACAAATCCGTAAGCCCCGGCAACCTCTAAAATCAGGAAATCACCGACGCGGGCTATAGGCAATTTTCGTTTGGCGACAAACCCACCCTCCTCCTGCGTGAAGATATCACCCGATTCGCAAAGGGGACCACCCACGACTACGTCGGCCATTTGGTGTGTTGTCTTGCCATCGCGATGGGCGATCGAAATAGGGTGATAGGCACCATAAAGGATCGGTCGAGCCAAATCGTTGAAGCCCGCGTCGAGCAGATAGAACATATTCTCCCCCATCTTCTTCACAGC
>JBEBHM010000221.1:0-11796 GCA_040080875.1 Pirellula sp. | reverse complement strand
GCAAAGGAGATGTGGAAGAGGTTGAGGGAGGGTGAATTGGAATCATTAGCCAACCGGGTATAAAACCTTTTCCTTGGCCCGCCCTAGCGCTTTGTCCAGATTAGTTTTTTGGGGTAGACCTTGTTAAAGGTCCTGTGGTTCAGGGATCTTGTTAAAGATCTCCGCGATCTGGGAGGTTTAACAAACTCCACTACCCCAATGTTAGCCTTGATGACGCACCAGCTGCAATTTGCATTGCGCCATTCAATCCGATACAACGAGGACATTCCGCCAAAAGCCTTCGGACTTTTATCGCCCAAACATCGAGGTATTTGAAATGCGATTTGTATTGCTCTGTAGCATCCTTGTGGTGGGCTTTGCGACACCAGTCCTCGGTCAGCAGTCACCCTCAAATTTTCGCGACTTAAGTGGGGGAGCAACGGTTCAACGGCAGCGCATCGACCGAGCTATTGAAACGGCAAGAGAACTAAGTGTGGACGAAGCCATTGCATCCCTGAGCCAGTACAACGAATCCTATGAACTTGCCGGCCTCGCAAGCAAGACTTCGTCTAGCCTTGGCCACTGCTTCATGAACAGTATGCTCGCGGATCGACGCATCAGTAAGATTTTTGAGCATCTATTATCGATACCTCCTAAAGAGGCAGATGCGAGAGCTCAGCAAATATTCGATGATCGATTCGCGGTGTTCGTTGAAGAGTGGCGAAATTTCGCAAAACAAGGTGGGTATCCAAAAACCGGACCGCCACATCATGCGGCATCCGCAGGCTTGTTGTTGTGTAGCTTTTTTTGTGACAGGGAGACGCTGGATTCCAAGATTGAGCAATGGAACGAGACCATCGCTCTATCCGAATTTGAGAAAATTGACGGGGTGAAATTTCTAGCACCAAGTAGACTAGTCGATCGCCTATATCAGTTGAACCTGCTGGTGATTTCGGGACATATACACGGCAAGTCGGTGGAGCAGCTCAATAAAGAACTTGCATTGCTTTGTCTAAAAATTAGCGGTGATGCAAAGCCGTTTTTGCAATTGACACAGATGAGAATGTTCAAATGGAGCGCGGAAACATTGGACACGGACTTCACTCACCGAACACGTGGAGTGCCTGCATCGGATAACGATGTTCTCGTAAACTTGAATGGCTTTTCGAATGCAAACTCGTCGCTCCGTCTTCAAGATCCAGACGTTTTTGACCAGTTCCTGAACTGCGTTCGAACTTGGCGAGACTGATGAATACGAGGACTCATCCCGTGTTTTATTATTCTGGTAACGCAAACGCCACAAGCGTACCCCCGCGGCGCCGACCGCTCTTGCCGCCTCCGGCGGAAATAACCACATATTGTCGTCCTCCCACCATGTACGTGCTTGGACTCGCGTTTCCCCCAAATGGCAACTTGGCTTTCCATAGTAGCTCGCCGGTCTGCTTGTCGAAGGCGCGAAAGGTTTCGTCGGCAGTCGCTCCGATAAAGATCAAACTTCCTGCCGTAACAAGTGGACCACCATAGTTCTCAGTACCAGTCGGCGGGATTCCTCGAGCGGTCAGTTCGGGATACTCGCCCAACACAACCTTCCATTTGATCTCGCCCGTGTTGAGATCAACTGCGTTCAACGTGCCCCAGGGTGGCTTGATCGCGGGGTATCCTCCATCGTCCAACCACCGACGAAACCCTCCAAAGGCATAGGCTGGTCCTCTTCCCTTACCATCAACAACTGTTGGTTTTGGCTTTTTTGGTTCTTCGCTCACGTCCTTTGGGGGCGCGCTCTTACTGAGAATGAAATCGAGAATTGCGACCCGTTTGCCCTCGGGCATGGTGTCGTACGAAGGCATGCGTCCACGCCCTTGTCGCGTCATCTGCTCGATCTCGGCCCGCGTCTTACGCTTGTCGATATCGAGGAGTGGAGGGAATTTCAACTCATTATTTCCCTTGAGATCCAAGCCATGGCACACGCCGCAATAGAGGTGGTAATCCCGTTCGCCTGCGGCAAGCTCGGTGCCATCTGCATGACGAGTCTCGATCATCTGCAACAGCCAAGGCATCTCATTGACGTTGACGTAGTAGATCCCCTCGCGATCCGCCGCTCCACCGCCCCATTCCATCCCGCCATCGAATCCTGGGAACATCACCGTCTCCTTCAGGCTTGGCGCAGGAAACGGCCCGAAGTTAGGTGCAGCTTGAATTCGGTCCAAAGTCATCTGGTAAGTTTGCGGCGAAATGTTTGACGCATCCTCCTCGGTGTAGGCTTGTCGCATCAGCGGCGGAGGCTTGGTGGGAAACGGCTGAGTCGGCCAAGCTTGCTCGCCAATCAAATCGGATTGAGGAACCGGCCGCTCCTCGATGGGCCAAAGGGGCTTACCCGTGACTCGATCGAAAACGAACAGCAATCCGTGTTTAGTCCCTTGGGCAACGGCATCGACCTGCTTCCCTTCGTGATTCACGGTGAGTAGAACCGGCGCGCAAGGCAAGTCCTTATCCAGCAGATCATGATGCACGATTTGAAAATGCCAAATCCGTTCACCGGATGCGGCATTCAAGGCAACGATGCTGTTGGCAAACAAGTTGCTTCCATGCCGTTCGCCTCCATAAAAGTCTGGCTCAGCAGTTTTGGTCGCGGCGTAGACGATGCCACGTTTTTCATCGAGCGCCTGCCCGCACCATGGCATCAGACCAGTTGCCGTTTTATGGGCATCCGCAGGCCAGGAGTCGTAGCCAACTTCGCCAGGTCGAGGAATCAAGTGAAAGATCCATCGCTGCTCGCCGGTTCTCACATCGAATGCCCGCAACGCTCCCTTGCCACCAAGTCCACCCAATATCAACATGTCTTTGTAAGTGACACCAGGCGTGTTCAGTCCCGAACCAAGATTGATCGAACCCTTATCACCAAACTCGCGAATCGTTTTGCCGGTCTTCGGATCGATGGCGAACAGATACCCGTTGACGGCGGTGAACAAGCGCGGCTCGCCACCCGTTTCGTTGACCCAATAGACCAGCCCTCGCTGACGTGGGCTACCGGGGCCCGTGTGTTCGTTCGCGGGATCCCAGTGCCAGATTTCATTGCCAGTGGCCCCGTCGAGTGCGATTACTTTGCGAGTCGCGGTAGGTGTGTAGAGTACTCCGCCCACAACCAAGTTGTTCGCCTGATACTCGGCCTCGTTCCCCGTAACGTAAGTCCAGGCAACTTTCAGTTTGGCGACGTTCTCACGGTTGATCTGATCGAGCGAAGAATAGAGATTTCGCTCTTTGCTTCCGAGATAGTTTTGCCAATCGACTTCCTGACCATGCGCCGCGCTTAGCCAACAGCAACTCAGGACCAAAAGGGTGAATTTATAGGGTGCGTTCATCAATCTTCTCTTGCGCATTGAGTCAAAACGTCATGGAGTCAAACTGGGACCGACGGGACAGAGTCACTGGCGTGTCGCCCAATGATAGACAAAAAGACTGCAACGCGTATCGTTGGGAGTCTTTTTGTTGTCTGTCTTTCCACAGAGGGTGAGTACCTGAGCAATGTGCAGCGACTGAGTTTCGAGATTGACGTCGATGGGCAGCATCCCTGGACGCTCAGGCGACTTTATGTTCGCTATGTCGCCAACGATAAGGGCGGGGCCATGTTCGTAATGCCATGTGGATCGGTGTTATTTTGGTTGTCTTCGGGCAACGTCGGGCCAGTATCCCGCGTGCGCAATTCGCCATCGCAGGACTTCTTCGTCATTGGGAAGCTTCTCGGGTGGTGCGAAGTCCTCCGCAAATCGTGGATGCTTCTCCAGAATTGAAACTAGCTTGGATTGCTCATCCATGCCGAGCAGATCGAACGCCATCAACGAGATGGTATTCTGGCCGCCCTCCGACCACGATAACACAGCCTTTGTTGGAAGAGCTAGGATGAACCCGAAGTAGAGTCGCTTTTTTGAGTGTGCCAAAAGGCCAGCCAGATTAGTACGCCTTGGAATAACAAGCGTAAAAGGTGGACGGTTGGCGATGCGGGGATAATTTCCTGATGCTGGTAAAGGTGGATGTTTGCGGGGAAGACGGCGAACAACAAGGCAATTATGCCCCAGGCCGCAAATCGTGAGAATCGAGGGATGAGCAGACAAATCCCCAACCCAATTTCAAAGATACCGCTCAGATAGACCAACTCCAAGTGAAGTGGCAAATAGGGCGGCATGATTTTGAGGAAGAAATTTGGGCTAATGAGGTGCATCACGCCTGCGAAGACCATCAGGACCGCCAAAAGCCATTTTAAAAACGTTTTGATTGTCGTCATGCAATTCTAGTCACTTTGGCTTGCTCCGCTTTGGTTGAGGAGATCGAACGCCATCAACGAGATGATATGATGGCCGCATTCTGACCACGCGAAAACGGGCAGTGGCGGAAGCACAACCAGGACCGCTAGAATAATGCAGATTGGTTTACTCATTCGGCAATTGTAACACAGGCGAAACTGCGATGGAGCATTCAAGCAATTCCAATTTGACTAGGGAAGAACGACGAATTGAGCTAGAACGAATATCGCGAGGCAAGAATGGCATGCTAGAGCTTCATCGCCTGAGGCATATCGCTTACGGCAACAAGGCTAGTTCAATGCCAGTTGTCCGTGCGAACGATTCGCATGAACAAATGATCCATGAAATACTCTGCCATGAGTTTCCCCAAGGGCAACAAGTAGAGTAACGGCCTGTTTCATCGATCCACATCACAACGAGTAACGAATCATGGGGCTCTGGTTTCAGACAATTCACCCTGGCGAAGTCGACAAGTTTGGATTAGCTTCCGAACTCGAACGGTTCGCTAACGACCAACGGATAAGGTTGCCACGTCGCCTACGACATTCTTGGTCTTTATCCAGGCCAATCTCAACAGAGTTGCACTCAAGGAATCCATCAACCTGCACAGGAGTCTGAATTCGTGAACGCTGAACGACATCTCTTACTTGGACTTTTGGCATTTCAGAATGGATTCATCACACAAGCCCAACTCTTGGGCGCTTTTGGATCGTGGGTTTCAGATAAGTCTCGAGGTCTCGCTGTCTATTTTGAGGAACAAAAAGCGCTATCGAAGGAAGTGCTAGCGGTGCTTGAAAAGATGGTCGACGTGCACTTAATCCGTTTTGGCGGTGATCCGGCCCAATCGGATTGGAAGCAACTCCTGGGCGAGAATTGGGTACTGGTTCGGCGATGGATGACACTCCAACCATCAGACAAGATGATTCGAAGATTCGAAACAAGCTCGAACTTTCGCAACCAGTTGAGGCGTCGTCAGTTTATCTGCCGTTTCGACGAGTAGGATGTGTTTTCGCATCTCTTTGCTGGTGATCCGCTTTTCCAACTCCCCTTTTGCTTCGCCTGGTCCAAAAATGACGATTCCATCAGCATGCTCAAACTGCTGAATGACACGATCGAAGAAGGTATTCAAATGGTTTGAAAACTTCCTGTCTCGCTTGTCACCAGCGACGACATCTTGAGAACCGTGAGATGAACCCGATCCCGATCCTCCTGCGTCTCGAACGTGCTTTTCCACTCCCGATTCGATTTCATGGACAGCTTCGACTCCATTATTAATAGTCACCAAAATCGCTTTGCGATGGTCGATCCAAACACCAATTTTACTAGCCACAATCACTCTCCTTGAACGTAGAAATTACTTGTCTTTTTAAAGTGTGCCGCAATTTGTATACCGCATTGATTCGCAGCAAATACGGGTTAAAAAGTGTCATTAGCTGAGCGAATCAGACAATATCGATCGTGGTTGTGACGGAATCGCACATCTCAATGTAGAGTCCACGGCACTGCGAACTGCCTTTATTCCCTTGCCTAGAGATCTTGAATTGAATACCTCTTCGCTACTCCTAGTGTCCCGCCACTTGCGACTTAACGGACGGACTCAGCGCGATGCGGAAGCCGATGCTGAAGTAACGATTTGAAGGAAAGTTCCGATTCCGATATGCCGACCTGCAGCCGCCAGCCTCGTCGTCCCAGCCGCCGCCTCGGAGCACCCGTTGTACGCCCGAATCAGGCCCCCGCGGATCGGTTATGCCACGAGCTGGAAAATCCCCCCACCAATCCTGGCACCATTCCCACACATTCCCGTGCATGTCATACAAGCCCCATGCGTTTGCCTTCTTTTCGCCCGCATGATGTGTCTTTCTCCCCGAGTTTTTCTCAAACCAAGCATATGAACCGAGCGAGTCTGGCGAGCTCCCAAAACAATATGCCGAGTTGCTACCAGCGCGGCAAGCGTACTCCCACTCAGCTTCTGTCGGTAATCGATACGACCGTCCAGCCGCTTTTTCGTCCAGCATTTCAGACAGCTTCTCACAAAATGAAACCGCGTCTTTCCAACTTACTCGCTCCACCGGATTCATGCTACTGTCGGTCGTACGAAGCTCTTGTTTCGAAAAGAAGCTAGGTGTTCTCCCCATCACTTTTTCATATTGACCCTGTGTCACCTCAACCACACCAAGATAATAGGACTTGCTAATCGTCACATCGTGAGTCAACTCATCATCGCCCCTAGATGGATCCTCTCCAACAGGCGAGCCCATGCTGAAAGAGCCAGCAGGAATCAAAACCAATTTCATCCCAATGCTGTTGGTCATCTCCTTCAGTTGCTGACCAAAGGCGGGCAACGACAATCCAGCCATAAGCAATGTGCAAAGCAAAACGGGTCGCATTTCAAATCTTTCGATGCTTGCAATAGGTCCGGAGAAGTTTGACGTCTAGAAAATTCTGTTGTAGTTGATTGAACCGTGGATGGCAAACAACTGACAGGATTCCCCCCCCAATGCTTTTGCGATTCCCACAAGGTTATGCCTAGCTGCTAGCTTCTCGAATTCGGCAGGATGCAACGTCTAACTCAACCGTGGAAGCGTCGTACTCCTTCGGGATTGGCCTAACGCGTATCATGGTCGAGGTTCATCAAGGCGCTCTCCTCTTCAAGTGGAACGCCTTGCAGAGTTCGTCAATCACGATCTCGGGCATCACGGAAACTTTACCGATCGAACGCGCATTGATGACGGCTTCCGCAGTGGACTCAAGGACTTCCAGTCGATCGAATGCATCCAACACGCTTGAACCTGTCACCAATACACCGTCGTTCTCCAAGAGGGCGGCGGGCGTCGAAGTCGAAATGTAATTTGTAATGCTGCCATCTTCTCGGTATTGGACTCCATAAGGAACACGATTCACGTCCTGCAAGAAAACATAACTCTCCGGAATCGTTCGCGTATCAAATGGCACATCCGTCACACTAAACGCGGTTGCGTTTACCGGGTGCGCGAATACGATTGCGTTGACGCTCGGGTTCTTCTGATAGATCACTTGATGAGCCCAGATGGCACGGCTCGCTTTCTTACCCGCCTCCCGTTGACCATCAGTCACGAGTACCAAATCTGCGACATCTAGTTTCTCGCGGTCCTTTTGCGTTGGCGTGATGAGAAATGAATCTGCATCCAGCCTCGCTGAAAAACTGCCTTCGGTACTGATCAGCAATCGTTGGCGGCAGCCCCGGCGGAGAAACTCGCAGAGTTCGCGTCGTAGTTCCCGTTCGCATGCGGTCGGGACTCCTGGCTCAAATGGAGCCAGCATGACGCTTCGCTGGGCAGCTTGTTGCAACTGAGCGTCATCGAGATACCGGACTTCGCCAAGCTGCTGAGCTTTAATCAATGTCTTACCAGCGAACTCGAATGCCTCAAAGCGTTGGAATGCTTCGGCAAGTGTATAGCCACCAACAACGACTCCGTGGTTTTCCAAAATGACGCTATCGCATCCTTGCGCAAACGTCGCCGCGATGTTGGCTCCCAGTTGTTGGCTGCCCGGACAGGCGTACGGAGCAAACCCGACTTTGCCACTGACGGAATGGGTTTGATGAAACAATCGCGTGTTCGGTACGGTTCCGCAAATGCTAAACGCCACCAGTGCAACTGGATGCGCGTGAACGATTGCACGAACATCAGGACGTGCCGCGTAAATCGCTTTATGAAAGGGAAACTCCGAGGAAGCTGGATGCAGGCCCTGGATGCTACCATCTGCCTTGACACAAACGATGTCTTTGCGAGTCAAGTTTCCTTTATCGACCCTAGCTGGCGAAATCCAAATATCGCCGGCCTCGTCCCGGATAGAAAGATTCCCGCCGGATGTGGTTGTCATGCGATAACCGTAGATACGGCTCATTGTTTGCATGATTTCATCACGTGGGTGGAGGTATTGTTGGTTGCTAATCATTTCTGGGTGTTTTCGGATTCAATTCTTTCTCGGCGACACGTTCGCTGGTCTCGAACGAGGTTTCTTGTCGAATTGGTTTTGCGACGTACCTGTCCATGCCTGCATCATAGCAACGTTGCTCGTCGGCTTCCGTGGCCTGAGAGGACATGGCAATGATTGGGAGATGCGTGGCGCCCGAGCTTCGTGGAACAAGGGAGAGTAAAGGTCCCCATTGGCTTTTTTTGCCTTGACATTTTCCTCCATCAAATCAGCGGTTCCTTTTTTTTGTAGATCAGCTTTTCCTCAAGCTTTTTGATCCGTTGCTCCTTCAGATCGGCGATTTTGGCATCGACTTTCTTTGCCGACTTAGCACCTCGATCAAGTCTATCGAACGACTGTTTAGCCTGGTCGGATGGATCGATAGCTCTTCGGTCAGGGTACTGACCGGAAACTTTGTCTTTCAAATGCCGCCTAAGGATGTCGGACTTTTGCACCCCAGTAAATTTTGTACGTACATTGGACATTGCAAACCATTGAGAGCAGCATCCGACGTGTAGTCAACCTGCGGTTTCGCAAGTGAGAGTCTGGCTTTTTCGGCAACCGTTTGGATATTCGCCAACAACCCTTGATAGTGAAGCAAATCCGGATGATCGGGCAAGCGCGTGATTAGCTTTTCAAGAACTTTTGCTGCGTCGTCGAGTTCCTCAACGCGGCTTGTGCCGAAGGACATTGAGCCAATGCTTTTAGAATTCCTGCGACAACCTTCCGGTCATCCGGATTGGAAATAATCTCACCATTGGTCGCCTGTAGCAGGCCAATCGGACTAATTAGGCCTACGTTGTGGCCAGCAAGGTCAAGCATAAATCGCCCACCTGAATGATTCCTTGGTTGGTTAGCCATCGGGATTCTCTTTGTAAAGTATTACTGTTGCGTACCAATTCATGCGAGATCATCCCCAGAATCGCAATTCACAACGAACCTGCCTTCACTGAACGCAGTTCGCCGATCGCAGGCAGGAGCAACTGCGTAAAGTGATACTGGTAGGAATTTTGATGTCCGGTATTCTACCCCTGGAGAAGCTCTCAGTCAACTTTAGCGTGTGTGCCAAGGGACATCGTAAAAAGGGAACGCAGCTCGTTTCAGTTGCCAGAGGTGCCACGCTCGGCGAGAAGCTCGATGCCTCGCAACGCCACGACATCGCGCAGAGTGTACTGCTCGACGGATTCCTCGACAAGCTCACGGCCACACAGGAATCCGACGGCAGCACTCTCTTCGACAACATCGCGCTCGTACCAGCATCGGCGCACAGTTGCTCAGGGCCTACCTTGAGTATGCAGAACATGGATCGACTCGATGAGTCGATCCATCGTAGAGACACAAGGCAACTGCGAGTCGCCTTTCCAAGAAGAGTTGGAACAAAGAGCCATGTGCTCCCGAGTGGAAGCCGATTCGAGATCTAGAAGAAGAAGGGCACATTCGATTTCTGTGTCGATTCCGGCCAGGAATTGACAGAAGTACTCCACGGCCACATGCCCCCAATGTGTGTACTTTTCTCGAAGAATGGTTAACTGCTCATGATGACAGCTTGGCGGACAATGGCTGTATTGGGTGCGTTTCTCGTGTTTGCCGCGAACCATGGTGCGATCTTTGTTTGTTGCTCCTCGCACATGGTTGTTTGGATTCGTCTCGGACTCAGAGCTGGTCTCTTCAAGGCCCGTTGCCTCGTCGTTTTGACCAGTCACAGAGAGCGAGGAAACCGGACTAAACTCAAGCCGCTCGTCCCAGCAGAGTTGCCACCCGCGTTACCTGCTCCGTCGGCGAGACCATCTCAGACATATAACCTCCTGATGCATGCTTAAGCACATTCAACCTACCGAACCAAACCGCTTCTCAGGAATAACTATGCAATTTGTCCCGACGACGTCCCACAGAATGATTTTTTGCAGGCCAAAACGGCATTTTTGGGGCGGTCTCTGGAGAGTCTCTCGGCGCGAGGCAGTGATATCTTCTGGCACATAAGCCGAAGGTCAGAGAGACAAGAGAGGTCAAACAAAGTTTGACAGGGTTGGTAGAGTTGAGCAAACCGAACTCTTTTCAAACCGCTCGCGAGACGCCAAAATGCGACGCAAGTCCTTTGCTTGAATGAACTTACGAATCATACCCAGCGAGTCTTTCCGGCAAATTTTACTTGCTTTTTGTTTCACATGTGCAACAATATCAGCGTGATCCGTTCTTTCGGTCTCTCACTTGAAGTCCCTATTGATTGTTAACCCATGTCGCTATCTACGCTACTACAAAGCCGCGTTAACCAACTCGAGATTTCGATTTCCGACCTTGCTCGCCGCAGTGGCGTATCACGGGCAACTGTGATTCGCATTCTCGGAGGTAAGGATGAGCATTACTCCGTTTCCAATCTTCAAGCCGTTCTTTCCGCACTCGGAATGAAGATGGATTTGTTGGCGATCCCAGCCAAACGATTCAAAGATACCATCGCCACTCAGAAGGCTCAGCGGTTGATCGCGCTTACACAGGGGAACGTAGCTTTAGAATCCCAAGCCGTCTCCGCAGCTTCTGCCCAAGAGCATCTGAAAGCCACCAAGGCGCGAATCGCATCGTCCAGTCGAAAGCTCTGGGCTTCCTAACTCTCTAAAAACTAGCCTTCCGTGAATCCATTTGGTTCAACCGGCAAAGACGACGATACGCCCTTTGATGGGTCCGGTTTGAAAATCAAGACCATCAAAACGCGTCGCCAACTCAATGAAGCTGAGTTCGAGTCGATCCTGCGAGTGACCGAGAAGTACTTGTTGAGCAATCCAAGCCACAAGCTCGCGCCATTTTCGTTTAGTTGGCTTCTGGAGTTGCATCGGGAGATGTTGGGAACGATTTGGAGTTGGGCGGGAGAAATTAGGACTACTCAAAAGAACATCGGCGTGAGCCCGAACATTGTCACTGCTGAACTCGGCGTCATTGCAATCGAATCAGAGAAACGGCACCGCGAAACCGGCGAACTTGTGATTGCGACCGCTGCCGAGTTTCATCATCGCGCGGTTTGGGTACATCCATTTGAGGATGGCAACGGCCGGTGGGCAAGACTCCTCGCAAACATCTGGCTGATGCAACATGACCAACCAGTGACCATTTGGCCTGCAACCGACCTTCGCGATACGGAAAGTCCGATTCGAGGTGAGTACATTGCTGCCATGAAGCAAGCGGATCTCCGAAACTACGGACCACTCATAGACCTACATAAAAAGTTTAGTGAGTAACCTCCTGAGGCATGTTTAAGCACATTCAACCTACCGAACCGGACCAAACCGCTTCTCTGGAATAACTATGCAATTTGTCCTGACGACGTCCCGCAAAATGATTTTTTGCAGGCAAATAAGGCATTTTTAGGGTGGTCATTGGAGAGTCTCTCGGCGCGGGAAAATCACATAAGCCGAAGGTCAGAGAGACAAGAGAGTCGTGAGATCGTCGGTCCCGAGCTCTCGCCGAGGGGGGCGGGATGATCGGATAGAGAGTCTCTACTTGGAGACCCAGAGATCCGCGAGAGATTGGCCCAAAGTGCGTTTGAGCTTGTAAAAACCACGCGGAAAAACGAAAA
>JBEBHM010000905.1:0-3149 GCA_040080875.1 Pirellula sp. | reverse complement strand
GATTTGCCTGGAATGCGAGAGCAGTTTGCCGACTATTGTGCGGAGATCAATCGGCTCGACGTTTCCGTCTCGCGAGTAATCGATGTACTTAAACAACGTGGGCTTTTGGACAAGACGGTAATTGTCTTTGCAGGTGACAACGGAGCTGCACTGCCGCATGGCAAAGGTTCGCTTTACGATCCGGGAAGCAATACGCCGCTCATTATTCGATGGCCAGGCGTGATCAAGCCGGGAACAGAGTCCCATGTGCTCGTTAGTGGCGAAGACATTACACCTACTTTGCTCGAAGCCGCAGGGCTAAAACAAATCAAGAAAATGAGCGGCGTTAGCTTTCTGCCATTGCTGGAGGGTAAATCGTACACTCCACGAAAGTACTTGTTCGTGGAGCGTGGGCCACACGGATCAGCACCAGTTCAAGTCGACATGAAGAACTCAGGTTATGATTTGAGCCGGGCAGTCCGAAGCGATCAATACAAATTGATCTACAACTGCACACCCTGGATTCCGTACTCGCCGGTCGACTCGGCGGGTGGACCCGCATGGAAGCAAATCATCGCGGCCAACGAATCCGGATCCTTGCCAACGGGTTTCAAATCAACCTATTTCACAACGCCACGACCAGTTTATGAACTCTACGACCTAAAATCCGATCCTGGTGAATTGACCAACTTGAGCGGTAAATCCGAATGGAAGCAAGTCGAGCGAGAGTTGCGTATGGCACTGGCCGAGAAGATGATCTTGGATTTCGATTACTTGCCGCTGCCCGCGATTCCAGCACCTGGATTATGATGCAAATGGGCACCTAGGTGTCTTCGTCAACACTAATAATTGGGGTTCAGGGTAGTGGATCTTGTAAAAGATTCCGATGCTGCAGGATCTTTTACAAGATCCACTACCCTCAATATTAGGAGTGAAGGCCCGCAAGGGTCTTTCCACGTCCAACGCAAAATGGCCCGAGATCAATTTCTGTTTTTTGACCTCGCATCCATTGGTGCATCAACACTGCCGTCGCGGTCGACCAATGCAACCCATGGCGAAAATGCCCGGTCGCCATGTATGCGTTTTCGTACGGGTGCATCGTTCCTAGATACGGAAGGGAATCAAAGGAGCCAGGCCTGAGCCCCGCCCATGCCTTGATGATCGGAGCGCCAGCCAGTGCGGGACAGAACGACTCCGCCCACGACCGCAGTTCGGCGATCATCGCGACCGTGGTATTGGTGTCGAAACCAACTTCTTCTTCGCATGAACCAGCCAGCACATGACCATCATCGCGTGGTACGAGATAGCGATGACCATCGTTGAGCACCATATCGAAGATCGGTTTTGGCAATTTGTACAGCACCATTTGTCCGCGAACGGGCAACACACCGGTTTCGATGCCAAGCGGTACGAGCAATTGCGAGGCCCAAGCACCGTTGGTAATGCAGTATCGGTCCGCTTGAATGGTCGTGTCTCCACTGCGCGCGAACTTGATTCTATCGTTAGTCGCTTCCAAAGCATCAATGCGAGTGTGTTCGATCAGCGTGACACCAAGCCGCTGGCAAGCGATGGCCAATGCCCGAACATGCCGAGGGTTTCTTAGTCGACATTCGTTGGGCAGAAACCACGATTCCAATTGGGGCGTTGATTGAATGAGACGCTCCATGGCCGGAATTCTGGAACGCAGCTCTGCCTGGCTCCATAACTCGTATCGAATGCCGTGTTCGTCCCACCAATGTCGGTTGGCGAAAAGAGTCGCGCGCTCGCCTGCGGTGCGTGCAAGATACAATCCACCACACTGGCGATACTCGTTGTCGATGCCGGTTTCGTTGAACAGCCTGGTTGCCCATTCCCTATGCAGGACGTGGGACATCGACCTCAATTGTTCCAACGGATCAAGTGTTGGCTTGGTCGAGCCTGCAGGCAAGATGCCAGCACCTGCCCATGAAGCTGCCTGACCGGTCGCATGCGCATCGACGACGACAACTTTCCAACCGTGCCGTGCGCATTCGTACGCGATCGAGAGTCCGATGACGCCTCCGCCGCATAGCATCAAATCGAATTGTTGTTGAGCATTTGTCATGTTGGACACTCCTCGCTGATCGCCACCATCAAACAGCCCCAATCGTACAAGTACTCAATGAAAATCGTACTCGTACTCAATGAATTGGTACTCGTACTCGTACTCGTACTCGATCCGCTGTATAAGTGCCCGCCACCCCAATTTGCTTGACCGACGGTTCGCGTTAAGATGCTTCGCAATGAAGTTCGTTTTCTGGTGTTCGTTTTAGAATGGGTCAGTCGATGGAGTGCAAGAGCTTTTTGGGTAGTTTGGTTCAATCGCCTTGCGACTGCCTGGTCATTGGACTTCACGACAACTGGGAGGAATCTGCGGATGCTGCCGAGATCGACGCCGCGACGAGTGGTTTGCTTAAGCGCCTTGTGGAATCTGAGGAGATTTCTACCAAGCCGTTGAAGACCTCGATGTTGCTTGCTCCACCTGGAATCGCTTCCAAAATACTCGTAACGGTCGGATTGGGGAATCGCGTGTCGATGCACCCGTCGGTTTTTTTTCGAGCCTCCGCGACTGCGATGAAGCTTTGCTCGAGCAAAAAACGGGGGATAGTTCGCTTTGCGGGATTTGCAGGATCTGCTTTGGAACTGAGAGGCGCGGTGGCGGGATCGGTGGCCGGTTGCGTCGGTCAAGATCTGTTCCGAAAGGACCGGAACACTTGGGAACCCGACAAAATTGAATGGCAGCATGTGGCCGCCGAGGTGGTTACACAAGGCCAAATCATCGGCAAGTCCATCAATGCCACTCGGCGATTGGTCAATTTGCCTCCCAACTATATCTACCCCGAATCGCTTGCTGATGCTGCGGTAAAACTTGCACATGATTGCTCTCTCCAAGTTGAAGTGTGGGACCGTGCCAAACTAACCAAGGAAAGATGTGGCGCATTGTTGGGGGTTGCGCAGGGCTCGGTCCGTGAGCCTCGCCTCGTGATTCTGCAGTACCGTGGAAACGGTGAAGCGCCGCCCACGGCGCTGGTTGGCAAAGGAGTTACGTTTGATAGTGGCGGTTATTCCATTAAACCGACCGACGGTATGCTGACCATGAAAGGTGATATGGCGGGAGCCGCCACAGTATTAGGAATTATGGGAGCGGCAGC
>JBEBHM010000220.1:0-11797 GCA_040080875.1 Pirellula sp. | reverse complement strand
GGATCGAGGTGGGAGATTTCATGATTCAGGCGGTCGATCACGCCGACCAAGTCATTGTCTAAATCGATGACTTTCTTGAGTTTGGCTTCGTCCACCCGATCACTTTCAAACCAAGATGAATAACCCTCGACGGCACCTCGAATTCGAGATTGGATCAAGTCGATAGCTAATCGCAATTTTTCGCCTTGGTTGATCGCGGCAAAGTTCGCTGTTTCGACGAGCGGGAGCATGCAGGCTTGAAGGTCTCGCTTGCACTCTTGTAATCTCGTCGCAAGAAACTTTCGAACAGCGAGATCGTCATCCCTCCGTTTCTGCTCCGACCGATAGGAACCGAAACCTGGAATGTACTTGGACAGGATGTCTAACGACGACGCCTCAGCCATGCTTTGATTACCTCCGTCGAGCTAAAGGTCACGATATTACAATTCACTTGTGCGAATGTGGAAGCGTCGCTCCGCGACGCGAATCCCCGTCGCGGAGCGACGTGTCCACAACCGCGACGTGTCTGCAATCAACTACATGGCAACAAACAGCCACACGGCAACAAACGTCAGGCGTTGACGATATCTCGCATTTTGGGTTCTAGGAACGCAACGGTGCTGGCCATACTTGCCAAATTGCCGTACTCATCTTCTGCGATCTGCACTCGATGGCGCTTGCGCAATTCCATGACGATGTCCAAGAAATCCATGCTGTCCAATTCGAGTTGCTCTCGAAACGATTTACCGTCTTCGAGGCCCGAGAGATCTTCGTCCGGTGCGATCTCGCTGAGAATGTCTAAAATCTCGTCACGGATTTCCGATGGTGTCATGGAAATCAAGGCTCCTAGTTCTCCAACTTGAGTGCAGGGCACGCCGATCAGAGAGGTAATGGAAATAAGGGAAGGAAGTAGCCGGAAATCAAAACCGTCGAACGATCAAAACGGAATTAATGCCTAGCATGCCAAAGGAATTGTTGAGAATGTAGTCGACTTTTGGTAGCTGTTGTGGCTCGTTAACCACCAACCCCGGCAAGGCGCATTCTGGATCTAGATTGTCCACATTTATTGTTGCATGGCAAACCCTGTCTTGAAACGACGGGATGTTTCCCGCCAATTCCAAGGCCCCAGCGGCACCCATGGTGTGTCCGATGAAGCTTTTGGTGTTGTTGAATCGGATCCGTTCGCACCCTTCGAAAACATTGCGCAATGCTATGCATTCCTGGCTATCGCCGGTATTTGTTCCGGTCGCATGCGTGCTGACAATGTCGATCGCATCAGGAGTGAGTCCTCCTCGATGGAGCGCCAATTTGACGCACTCGGCTTGCCGCTCTGGGTTCGGCAACACAAAGTCCGTGGCATCGGTATTGATGGCGTACGAGACGATTTCCGCAATAATGTTGGCCGAACGGGCTTTTGCGTCCGACAAGCGTTCCAGAATATAGATGCAAGCACCTTCCGAAACCACGATTCCATTGCGAGCTTTATCAAAGGGACGCGAGGCCTTGGTCGGATCGTCGTGGGATGCTAATGCCCCTTGCGACTTGAAGGATGCAAAGATTCCGAACGTATGAATGCTCTCCGAAACACCTCCGGCGATGGCCAAGTCGCATTCCTGCAATCGCAGCATTTGAACCCCTTGGATGATGCCGGCGTTTCCGGCAGCGCATGCCGCACCAATCGTGTAATGCGGCCCCGTAACACCCATGTTTAACGCGATTTCCCCAGCCGGATTGTTGGCTACCGTTCGAGGATTGTGATGATGTGACCAGTAGGTCGTATCGTAGTCGTACCCTTTGATCGAATAGATTTCGTTCTCCGTTTCCACGTTTCCATGTTCGGTCACGCCGATATAGATGCCGACTTTCGACTTGTCAACGTTGGCCCAATCCAATCCGCTTCGCTGCACGGCTTCGGACGTTGCCCATATGCCAACGGTGCCAGCTCGCGTCCCGCGCCGCATATCGCGTCGACTTTGGTATTTGGTCGATTCGAATTCGCAAACTCCCGCCAACGTATCGCCAACATAGCGAATGTTGTATTTGCGTACCCCGCTGGTTCCGGACAATAGGGACTCTCGAAATATCTCCAAATTGTGACCGTTCGGGGAAGTTAACCCGATGCCCGTCATGACAATTCGCTGATCGTCGGGCAATTGGCTTGTTCGGTCTGCGAAACTCATTTGCGACTCTAGTCAATGTATACAGTGCGACGGCTTTCTTGCCCAATCGGATCCTTACCCTCACGAAACTATCCTCGAATCCAACAATTTGCAAGCCGCGAAGTCTCTACTGGCGTTTCAGAATGTAGACAACGTCCTCGGTGGCTCCGTCGATTTCGATTGGCTCATCGGCATCGTAGCCAAAATCATAGGTTTCTTCGATTCTCCATTCAGGCACCTTTTTGATCATGGAGGCAAACTGCTTCCATGTATAGCTGCGTAAAACGAGACAATCGTCAATTCGAATGGAGCCGGTCGGACGGTATACGTCAAATCGAAGATTAAATCGCTCGATTCGCGCTTTGGGATCCTTGTCTCGCGGCCACATGCGCGTATTGATTTGTAGATTGCCTCGCCGAGCCGACCAACACTCTTCGTCTGTCGGAACTCCCTCAAGGGGTGTTAAATGAAAGCCCAGCGCATAGATTCCACCCGGCCGGACAGCCCCTGCCATGGCTCGGAAGTGATCTAACGCAGCTTTTTCCGTTCCAAGGTGCCGAAACGAATTAATGGTGTTGAACGCCGCATCATACGGCTTGGCAACTTCAAAATCGCACATGTTATCAACCCAAGCGGTCGTTTTCAGACCGTGTTTGGCCAGCCGTGCGTTGCAATATTCGACCGCTTTGTCGTTGAGATCCAATCCTCCCGCTGCATAACCCGCTTTGGCCATTCGAAACAGCAATCGGCCCGTTCCGCACGCCGGCTCAAGCACACGCTTGGTCTTTCCATCCACGTGTTTCTTGAACACCGCTTCCAGGAACTTGAACTCTGCCGCCCAATCGCTTCCAAAGATAAGGTCATAATAGATCGGATAGTCGTAAATATTGTCGATGACCACTTCCATTTGCATTTTGCCCGTTTGCTAGCTCGTCTCGTTCAAAAAAATCTTTTCGTTGCGCAACGGATTTTGACATGCAACAGAATTCTCGACAACCGGTCGCGTAGAGATGCGGATCAATGTGGCAGCGTATCTCCGAGACGCTGGTATTCGATCTCAGCCAAAACTCGCTGCACTGATTCCATTTCAGCGTAACTGCCTGTTGGAATTGCAAATCCATGAGACGGACGGGGGTTTCGACGGTCAATTCGTCCGCCTCGGAGATGCGGACCTACGGAGATGCGGACCTACGGGGCGACGATACCTTGGACCACTTCGCCGAAGACATCGGTCAATCGAAACTGACGACCTTGGAATCGATACGTAAGTCGCGTGTGATCGATTCCACACAAGTGCAAGAGGGTGGCCTGCATGTCGTGTACGTGGACCGGGTTTTCGGTGATGTTCCAACCGTAGTCGTCGGTGGCCCCATAGACCTCTCCCTGCTTGACTCCTCCGCCGGCCAGCCACCAACTATATGCCTTGCCAAAATGATCTCGCCCCGTCGGTTTCTTGGGATCGCCCTGACCAAATGGAGTCCGTCCAAATTCGGTCCCCCAAACGACCAGCGTGTCTTCGAGCATGCCGCGTTCCTTAAGGTCTCGGACCAGAGCGGCCGACGGAGCATCCGTATCGATGCATTGCTGTTCTAGTTGAGTAAAGAGATTTCCATGTTGGTCCCACCCCGCATGCATGAGCTGAACGAATCGCACGCCTCGCTCCAACAATCGCCTAGCGATGAGGCAGTTGTTTGCGTACGTCCCTTTGGTCAATGCATCGGGACCGTACCGCTCCACCGTGGCCGATGATTCGTTCGAAAAATCGACCAGATCTGGAACGCTGGTTTGCATTCGAAACGCCATTTCATATTGAGCGATTCGAGTATCGATTTCAGGATCGCCGTATTCGGCAAGATGCGCCTGGTTGATTTCGGCCAGATCATCCAACATCGCTCGCCTTGCCTGATGGCTTACGCCCGGTGAGTTTGCAAGGTACGGAACCAGGTCACCCGTGTTTCGAAAACGAACACCCTGAAATCGACTGGGCAGAAATCCGCTTCCCCAGTAGTAGTCAAAAAACAACTGCCCACAAGTCTTACCTTTGTCGCTCGAAGTCATGACGACAAAGGTTGGCAGTTCATCCGTTTCGCATCCTAATCCGTAGGACAACCAAGAACCCATGCTGGGTCGACCGGGTACTTGCGAACCGGTCATGAAAAAAGTAACACCCGGCGCATGATTGACCGCTTCGGTATGCATCGAACGCACGAGCGTCATCTCGTCCGCAATGCTACCTATGTTTGGGAGCATCGAACTCATGGAGATTCCGGAGTTGCCGTATCTCAGATGTGGTTTTATGGCTGGCAGGCAGGGCCACTTGCCATAGCCACTGGACATAGTCGACAGTCGCGTAGAACCACGGATTGAGTCGGGAATGTCCTTACCAGCCATCTCTCGCATCACGGGTTTGTCGTCGAACAAATCGATATGCGATGGTCCGCCGCCTTGCCATAGCAAAACCACTCGCTTGGCTTTGCTGACGTGATGCGGCAACTCGGGTATGCCTTGGACCTTGGCCCGTGATGGAACCGAATCTGCGCGCGACTCTTCCTGACCGAGGAGCGATGCAAGCGCAGCCACACCGATTCCACTTGCGGCGCTGCCGAAGAGTTGCCGTCGATGGACACGTTGTACATTTTGATGAAAAAGGTCGTTCATTACTTGGTGCAGTCCGAGAATACTATTCTCGTGTGAGCGATTCATCTAAGTTGAAAAGGAGCAAGCAGACAGCGGTCATCGCTGCATGCGTGGTTACGTCGACGGTTGGATCGCGCGCCGCGTTCCCTATGGACAGAAAGGCCTTGGCGGCGTCTCTGTCCTGATCATAGATTTCGAATTGTTTTCGATAGGCGCGACGGAGAGCGATCAAGTCGGCTTCCTTCAGTGGTCGGCAAAGAACTCTGCGGAAAGCGTGTTCGAGTTGTTGGTCAAGAGACTGAGCATTCTTGAGTGCGTTCTCGGCCAGGACGCGAGCTGCCTCGACCCAAGTCGGGTCATTCATCGTTGTCAATGCATGCAGGGGTGTACTGGTCATGGAGGTGCGTACCCGGCACGTTTGACGATTTGAGGCGTCGAACATGTTGGCAGGCCCGACCGTTCGACGCCAAAATGTATAAAGACTGCGACGATACAAATCTCTGCCGTTCGACGCCGGGTAGGAGAAATCTCGTTCCTTGGTAATGGCCAACGACTCCCAAATTCCGTCGGGTTGATAAGGATAAACAGGGGCGCCGGCAATCCGTTTGTCCAAAAGTCCCGCAGCCGCGAGGGCCCAGTCTCGCAGTAAGTGCGAAGGCATGCGAAACCGACTAGCTCTCGCAACCAGCCGGTTTTCGATATCGCGAGATCGAAGCTCCGACGTTGCTCGACTCGATTGACGATACGTGGAGCTGAGCAGTATTTGTCGATGCATTGCTTTAACGTCCCATCCATTTTCGCGAAACTCAACGGCCAGCCAGTCTAACAGCGGCAAGTGGAGCGGATACTCGCTTTGGACGCCAAAGTCCTCCGAGGTTCGCACCAATCCTGCCCCAAAAAAGTGCTGCCACATGCGATTGACTTGCACGCGTGCCGTCAATGGATTTTCAGGCGCAAACAGCCATTGAGCCAACCCCAAGCGACTGCGAGGCGCCTCGGCGGGTAATGGAGGCAAGAACTCGGGAGTGTTGAACGATACCTTGTCGCCCGGTTTTAAATACTCCCCACGGACCAAAATACTCGATGGACGAGGGCGCTCATCGCTCATGATCATGACGCGAGGAATCTGATCCGCTTTGTACGCAACCAATTGCTTGCGCTGCTCCGCAAGCTTTGCGAGGATGGGTAATTTGCTGTTAAGCGTTGGTTGAATTTTGTCGTCAAAGAATTTGCGCAATCCTGAATCGATCGACTTCTTGTCATCGTCCGATCGTTCCGTCTCAGGTTTTTGCAAAATTTTAGCAAGAGCATCGGGAATCCCCTTGGCTTCATGGGCTTTGTCGTGAGACAAAAATCCCGTGCGCCATCCCAAATATGCAGCCTCGGCCAACGGGGCCGCCTCTTTCTCGAGGGGAGCCATTGCAGCTTCGTATTCCGCGATTTTGTCTTGATTCTCCTGCGTGGGTAGCTCCAAGAAAGGCGCTGCCACTCGAATACGCGATGAGAAAAATTGTGGCACACCACTTTCGGGAACACGATTGAAGGCGTCCAACAGGCTGTAATAATCTTTTTGCGTGATCGGGTCGTACTTGTGATCGTGGCATTGAGCGCATGCCATGGTCAGTCCCAACCATGTGGTCGCCGTTGTGTCGATGCGATCAAACAAAACGTTGAAGCGTTGTTCTTCGGCGATGGCTCCTCCCTCGCCGTTGAGCAAATGGTTGCGATTAAAGCCGCTCGCGATCTTCTGTTCGACCGTCGCATTGGGCAATAGGTCTCCCGCTAGTTGCCAAATAGTAAACTGATCGAATGACAAGTTGGAGTTCATCGCGCGCACGACCCAATCCCTCCAGATCCATTGCCAGGTGTCACCGTCCTGTTGAAATCCGTTGCTGTCCGCATAGCGAGCGGCATCCAGCCAAGCCAGTGCCATCCGTTCCCCGTAATGCTCGCTCTGAAGCAACGAGTCGACCAAATGTTCATACGCCTTTGCATCTGTACTCGCGATGAAAGCGTCGACTTGGCTGGGCTCAGGAGGC
The DNA here is from genome assembly GCA_040080875.1 of Pirellula sp. Classification (GTDB taxonomy): domain Bacteria; phylum Planctomycetota; class Planctomycetia; order Pirellulales; family Pirellulaceae; genus JBKCUI01. The sequence continues at coordinate 4,983 of JBEBHM010000220.1, read as the reverse complement.
AAACCCACAAGGTCTGCATATAGCCGCTTGATCAAGGTCGCACGGTCTGCTTCGGGTGAGGGTTCTAAATGTTGCGATTCGAGCTGAGCCAAGATGAATCGATCGATCGCATTGCGACCCCAGTCTTGGTTACGGACCTGTGGAAGCGAGGGGCGAACGGGGGCATTGTACGACCAATGTTTATCGTAAAAAGCACCTCGCGCGATCCACTCCTGTAATCGCGATTTCTGTTCTTGTGAAAGTTTCCGATTGGATGCGGGTGGAGGCATTTGCTGGTCCGGATCGCTCGATAGAATTCGGTCGAGTATCGGACTTTTCTTTGGATCAGCCAAATCGATTGCACCAGACCGAACCGCGTGCTCTTGGTCATCCAATCGCAGGTCTGCTTGACGTTTGTTGGAATCCTGCCCGTGGCAATAAAAGCAATTTTCGGAAAGGATAGGACGGATGTCTCGATTGAAATCGATCGGCAAGTCATCGGCCGATCCGATGCACATGGGAAAGAAAAACGCAAACAGCGATGTGCAATACGTGAATAGGCGAAGGAAAGAATTGCGTTGCTGTGGTTGCATAAAAAGAATCAGCTCGGTTCGATTTGAATGGAGTCTGAGGCGCTAGCCGAGCCACGCCGCAGGAAATCGGCAAACGCCTCAGGCTCAGTAAGGTCCTGCAGCATCGGGATCTTTAACAAGATCCACTACCAGCATCGTGATCTTTAAAAGGATCCGCTACGGCCAGCCCCAAAGGAGGCATCCTCCTCATCAAGCGTGGGCATCCATTATAGTTGTAGTCCACTTCGAGTTCCATGTTGCAACCAAACGAAAAACCCATGGCTTTCGCCATGGGTTTTTGCAACGATTCCATTTGAATCGATCGACGTGGCCTGTTCCGAACTAAGGTCGGTTCGGCGTGACGCCCAACAATTCTTCTTCTTCTTCAGGAATGATGATCCGTGGTGTTACCGTCATCATGAGCGTGTTGGTTTCTCGACCGATGGCGTTGTTTCGGAACAATCGATTGAGATATGGGATCTTGCTCAGAATGGGAGTGCCTCGCTCGGTTCGGGCTTCACGCAAGCGTTTGATACCACCGAGAAGGATCGTTCCTCCATCAGGCACGCTCACCGTTGTGGTAACGCTCGTCGTTCCAAACGTTGGCTGTTGGACCGTCGTACCCTCCGTCACTTGATCCTCATTGTTTCTGACGTTGGTCGGAATACCGTTATTCAGAATGGTAGTACCGGAATTCGACGTTCGTCGACCTTGGAAGGTGAACTGACGATCGGCAGACTCTAATCGCGTGAACTGCGGGACAAGCGTCATTCGCACGAATCGCTTGTCTTGCGAGACAACGGACTGGACATTCATCTGAGTTCCTTCGCTCAGCACGACCACGATTGGGCGTTGGGCAACCGCAAAGTCGCCAACGACCGGTTGGTAGGAAACGACGAATGGTCTTTGAGCGGTATCGTTGATGCTGGCGATTTGACCGTCAAACATCGTGACCTTAGGTGCCTGAAGCACGTTGGATCGACTGTTCCCTTGGGCTGCTTCGAGAAAGAAGAACAACTCCAAGTCACTTAGGATCGCCAGACCGATCGAGGTCCCTGAGCCTGCGTCAGGTCGACCTGCCGCCGGTGCAACCTGGAACGTGTTTCGAAGGGCGACGTCTAAGTCCGCACTGAAGTTTGGCGTAGAACCCGTCACCGACGAGATACCGACAGCAACGCTTTGCTCGCCGTTTTCACGCGGCAAACGGTTCAGCTTGTCGTTGATGTTGAAGTCAAAGTCGACGCCGATCCGCTCAAAGAACGTGTCTTCCAATTGGATGAAGCGTACTTCGATCGTGACTTGCAAGTTCTGCAACGATCGAAGCGATTTTAGCAAATCGGCGATCGCCTCATGCGTTTCTTGCGGTGCCGTGACGACCAAGCTCAAGTTCTGACGAAACTCCTGCATCTGCGACGTGCCGCCTGCCGCTTGCCATTGATCAGGATTGATCGTGGTTTCGATCAGGTTGCGAAGCTCGAAATAGTTGGCCATCGCTCCACCACCCAGACCGACCTGAGATCCAGGCATCATCCCGGGCATAGCACCTTGGAGGGCGCCGGGGGACATGCCGTTGTATCCACCCACCGAGTTCATTTGAGCAAGAACCGATGAATTCGGATTGACGCTAGCCAACCGAGTGTTGCCGTCGTCGTTGACCGTAGCAGATGCCAAGTGCGTTTGCGCTTGATACGCCGAGTTCAACGCTCCCGCCATCCCGGTGTTGTAGTCGGAAACAAAGTTGGGGATCGGAATGACCAAGTCTTTGACGTTGTAAGGTTTCACGATGAGCTGCTTCTTGCTGAAACGGCTGCTTTCGATCGTTAAGACTTCATTCTTGATGGTGTACGTCAAGTTGAGACGTTCGAGAATGTTGTTGAGGGCGCTCTTGAGGGAAATCGAATTGCCCTTGAGGTCCAGTGAAATCGGATAGTCGACCGCGATACCCTCCTCTTGAATGGAGCGATCATCGATCAAGATCGGGATGCCTGTCATTTCCGAAATCGTATTCATCGCATCGGCGAGAGGGCGACGGTCAAAGCTTGCCGAGAATTGCTCCCCTAGCTTCTCCCGAATTCTCCGTTCCGCCGGAGACATTTTAAGATCTTCTTTTTGAGTTCGATTCTTGGTGAGTTCAGCCCATGTTCGGAGCGGAGGCATCAACAGAGGAGTTCGGTCATCCAGAGGGATCGCAGCATCGTCCACGCTGACCATTTGATCGATAAAGCCCTCTTCCTTGAGCGCGCGGATCTTGTTCGCCTCTTCGACTCGGTTTTGAATCTTGGCTTTGTTGTAGAGAATCGATGCGATTTCGCTATTCGTCTTTACTTCGGCAACCTTTTTGGCAACCTCAGCAGCTTCTGGATAGCGAGCCGAATCGATGAGCTCATTGTATTGGTCGACCAACGACTGAACCTGCGCATCTGTCTTGGCATTATTGAGGGCTTCCTGTTGGTTGCGGTCTAGGATCTGCTTATTGCGTTGATCCAATTCAATAGTGGATTTGTTCTCATCAACCCAAGACTGCATATGGCTGGAGACTCGATCCACCATGGCGAGCAAATTTTTGCGTTGTGCGCCATCGAGGTCGGCTTGCGAGACACGTTGTCGAAGTGCCTTGAGTCGATCGAGTGCTTCCATCGGCTTGTTGCCCGATGCCATGCGTTCGGCGTCAGCGATTTCGCCAGTCACTTCTGCAAACCACTTCTGGCGTTTCAGTTGATTTTCGCGACCCTCGGGGCTGATCGATTCCAAGGTCTCTGGTGTGCCTGAACGACTGCTCGTTTGCAACAACGTCAGTTTGTCTTTGAGCTGAGCTCGAGTGCCTGGATCCAACTCCGCTTGCTTTTGCCAAGCCGCTTTGAAGTGCCTTACAGCCGCTTCTTTGTTCCCTGCGGACAAAGCCGTTAGACCTTGCTGGTACAAATCATTAGCCGTTTCATCTTTTTCATAGGACGAGAGTGCTCCGCTGGCTGGTGCAACTCGGGACTGGTCGGATTGAGGTTGGTAGACCCCTTTTTGGACGGTACCGCCCAACGGTAATTCTGAATAACTACCGGAATCGTTGCTTGCAATGTTGGGCTGATTGCTCGTCGTTTGAGGTCTGTCTTGGAAACCACCTGCGGGCATGACGGCCGAAGCGGTAGCCACTCCGCTGTTTCCTCGCAAACGATCAGCGCGATCGATGTCGAGGGCTACGTTCCAAGGTCGAAGCTGGCCAGGACCAAACTCGCTATCAGGCACTTTGAGCGCGTTGGCGCGGTCGACGAGTTGCTTGGCGATTGCAACTTCGCCACGGTCCAAAGCCATCTTGGCTTGTACCGTCAGCCCTACCGCTTGATCGCGGGAAGCATTCGTGGATTGAGCAAATTGCCCTGACTGTCCAATTGGGGACGGTAAGCTTGGCAGCAAGCTGGACCCTTGCGGGAGAGGCGGAAGCGTTGAGGGAAACGCATTGGACGGGCTCGGCGTGTTGGCTGTCAACAAACCCGGAGGTGGGAGGATACCGGAGGGAGTGTTGCTATTTGCAAAGGCATCGGCTGCAGACAGACCTGTCGTGATGCTTCGCAAAGGCGCGTTCGTCGCCTCGGTGCTGGATGTGCGGCTGCGAAGAGCATTGGCGGCACGACTATTAAGACTCGAGGATTGCGCAGCGATGACCGCTTGGTCGATTGCTTGTTGAGTCACGCCTCGGCCGTAGAACTGTTGCCGAGTTTGGAGCAGTTCGTCTGCCAATTCAGGTGACTGTTTCGCCGCAAGCGTAGCCTGAACTAGCGCTTGCATGGCCGCATCGTTTTTGCCCTCACTGAGAGCTGAGCGAGCTTTGATTAATAGTGCTTTAGCTGTTGGACTCTGTTCGTTGGGCAAAGCCAACGCATTGGAATCGGACTGCACCGGTTGCGCCGGCGGAAGCAATGGTGGTAGGTTAGGGCTTTGAGCGACCGCATACGATGCAGCGCAAGAGATCGACACGGCGATCAATAGCCGTAATGTCCTAAGAGGGTTGAGGTATTTCAACGCGACACTCCTTTATCGTGGTTTCGCTCAGAGTCCAAAAGTACAGTCGTCTTCCATTCAAGAGACAAGAACCGGTCCTGCAAGTAGCATCCATGCCACGCGACAGATTGGTTCGTGTTCCCGCGAATTTTAGTTCACAGGTATCGGAAATAGGAGCTTGCCGGAGTACCGGTCAAGCCCAGTTTCGTATTGCAGGAAGAATATTTTCAAAAAGTAAACTGGGTAAGAATTCGAGGGTTATCTATTCCACCCAGCTATCCCTAGCTAGTACGACAGCGCAGCACGGCGTTGCGGTTGCCGCTAAACTGCCCGCAGCCGATTTTGCGGAGCAAAAGTCGCCACAATTGCGCTGTCGTACTAGCTACCCGCCCTCGGGCTTATCGCCGCAAGGTCCCAGTCCCTCAGGTCTGGAACGGTG
>JBEBHM010000219.1:0-11812 GCA_040080875.1 Pirellula sp. | reverse complement strand
GGCCTTGTATTGATCGATCAACTGTTTCGATTCCTCGCGGTCGAGCGAGCCGGACTCTACCAGTTGATGGATTCGTTTAGCGAATGCATCCGAAAGATGCTGTGTCTCGTATCGAGCAAACGCGACCATATCATGGATGCGACTCCCAGGCACGATCTTCGAAACATGAAATCGACCATCGGATTCCATGAAAACTTGGGCTTCGTTCGGCACACCAAAAAGATTGTGATACGAACCCATCACCTCCTGATAAGCTCCCACCAGAAAAATGCCGATATAGTACTCTTCGTTCTCTCGCCATTCCGGCAGCTCAAGTGTCTCCTTGACATCCTTGAGGTCGACAAATTTATCAATCTTGCCATCGGAATCGCAGGTTACGTCGACAAGCGTCGCGAAATCTACTTTCGAGTCCTGCAATCGGTGCAACGGCATGATGGGAAAGAGCTGACCGATGGCCCACGAGTCCGGCGCCGACCGAAACAGCGAAAAATTGCACAGGTATTTGGCGGCTAGAACTCGCTTCACGTCTTCAAACTCTTCGTTGGGTGTCCTGGCGGACTCCGATTCTCTTAGGGCCCGCGCGCATACTTCCCAGTAAAGAACCTCTCCTTTGGCTCGGTCCTCAAGCGAAATCAATCCCAGATTGAATTGGGTATGCAATTCGTCTTTGTGCTCGATGGCATCGTGAAAATACTCTACGTAATTCTTGCCGTTGATGTCGTCGCAAAGACCCTTTAGTTCCGTAATGACTTGCGGGTCGTCGTTGTCGATCTCGACCTCTGGCTGATCGTCTGCAAACGTCTCTATTTCTTCACGGATCGACACGACCAAAACGGTGTGGTAGGCGGTCATCATGCGGCCGCTCTCGGTGACTAGATTGGGATGCGGTACATTCTCTTCGTCGCATACGGTCTGTACGGTGTAGACGACGTCGTTGGCAAATTCCTGAACGGTGTAATTCATAGACGATTCAAAGCGAGTCTTCGAGCCGTCGTAATCCACGCCGAGCCCACCGCCAATATCGAGAAAATCGACTTGGAGCCCCAATTGTCGTATCTTGGAATAGACTCTCGCAGCTTCCTTCATCGCATTTTTAACTCGTTTAATGTCAGTGATTTGTGAGCCGATGTGAAAATGCAGCAGCTTGAAGTGCTGCTCCATCTTTTGCTCACGCATCAAACGAACACACTGGATGATCTCCGAAGTGGTCAACCCAAACTTGGCGGAATCGCCACCGGAGCTAGCCCACTTTCCCGACCCGCGCGTGTAAAGCTTGGCTCGCAAGCCGATCCACGGGCAAACACCCACATCGCTCGCTACTCGAAGCAGCATTTTGAGCTCATTCAGCTGTTCGACGACGATCACGACTTTTTTGCCTGATTGGACCGCCATGGAAGCTAATCGGCAAAAAGCTTCGTCTTTGAATCCATTGCAGATCAGCAGCGACTCGGGCGATTGCTCTTGTGCGACTGCGGCGTAGAGCTCTGCCTTGGAGCCACACTCCAGTCCCACCCGGACTCGCTCGCTATCCTTCATGAATTCCTCCACGACTTCCCGCCGCGGATTAACCTTCATCGGAAATACGGGAAAGTGCTTGCCGCGATATTCAAACTGGGACATCGCGTCGCTATAGGCGTTGGTCAAAATGCGCAACTGATTCGAGAGAATCTGAGGAAATCGGAGCAAGATCGGCAAGTTGAGTTTCTTGTCGCGAACGAGGTGGTCGACCAAATGCTTGAGATCGACGTGCCGATGGTCGGATGCGCTGGGGCGGGCCATCACATTTCCGAGCTGATTGACATCAAAATATCCTGCAGACCAATTCTCGATTCCGTAAGTAACATGGATTCGTTGAATTGTCTCGTCGTTCATTCGTGCCAAACTTTCTCTATAAGCTGCAAGTGACTCGCGGTCGGAACGACAATTCTATCGAATAAGTGGCTACGCACTAGCTACGAGAACTCGATGAAGCCAAAACGCATCCGTCGAGCCCAAAACCCGACACTCCCCTCGAATCGTTAGAATCTGCCATGCATACGATTCGAGGACGTGAATTCCAAAGCTTCCAACCAAGGTGGAACGCTACGACGGCAGGAACTGGTCAACTTGCAGAGCTCTTACAACGATTTCGCTGTTTTTGACAGCGCAATTATGGAAGGATGGTACGTCATTGACTCTAGCTCGAAACCACGGCATTCACTACTCGGGAGCAGACGGCGGGATTAGCCGCATGCAAGTCCTGTATTATCCTAACTCGTCGAAATCTCTAGGACCTCTCGCTATCGATTCCAGTACTTGGTCGTCCAACCCGCTTTGCAAAAGAGATTCGTCCCATCGCTCTTGTTTCCCAACCGGGGCTGGACTCGACTTCTCTAAGCTCGCACGGATTGGAGTGAGCGGCTCCCTAAGCCACAAATCCTTTGCAAATGCTCGCGCCCTTTGCTTCGATCCCGCTTGCGAATTCTCGTCCGCGAGAATCTTGGTGAGATCGATGTAGTTGAATACCAAAAGTGAATCCGACCCTGACGTCGAACCGCCATTTGACGATGAAAAGAATAACTGGTTGGTTGTTCCTAAGTCCGTATCAAGAGAACCGTCGCTCGACTTGATACCGGCAAACTTGACTACATTGGGATCCGACTTGGTGGGGGCGGGGCTCGGAATCGCGACATTCGTTTTCACAGTCAGTGTATCGAACGATGCCGTTCCGCCGCGTAACAACAATCCAAAGCCACCATCGACCGCGACAGCGTTGAACACGTGACTCGTTAGCGAAGAACTTGTCCCAGCAAGGTTGGAGACGCTCAACGAGACCGACGAATCTTTGATGAAAAGCGACAGCTTGAAGTCCACATTGGCCGTCAATGCGGCGAAGCTTGCGATTTTATCCGTGGCCCATCCACCCCGCGACGTGTAGTGGCCAATCATGATCTCGTCATACTTCACATCAAACGCGGCCCATTTGAAATCGCCATTGTCGTAGCGGTCAAAGACGACGCCTGCTCGCGAGTTTGTCGAGAGCGTGGCTGACAACTCCAGCGCTGCAGTGCTCGGCAAGCGTGTCACGCCTGAAATGTCGATCATATTGATCGCATAATCAGATGAGGCGGAATTGCCAAGATAACGCCCAGCGCTAACCGTCCACGATCCGGTCGAAAAATTCCCAAACATCGGCAAGGCCGCAGTCGAAAAATCGTCGCTGCCAACGATACTCAGCTGGGGTGGCAATACATTGACGGAAATGTTGTCCATGGCACCGCGAGCATTGTCCGAACCGAATCCTACCAACCCCCAATTCAATCCGTAACTGATTCCATCAATAACTCTCGTACTGAAAGTGTGCGACAAGCTCTTTTTGTCCGAAACAACGGTGACAGCGGTTCCGTTAATCGACACAATGACGTCGTACCACAGATCGGATTTCAACTGCACCGGTGTCTGTTTGTCTGTTATCCAGCCGGATGACGTACGATGTCCAATGACAAGCTTGTTCGTCGATATGTCGATTCCGGCGAACTTGAAATCTTGGTAGTTGACGTAGTCAAAGACAATGTAGCTATTCGCGTTCCAGCCAGCCGTTGGCTTGATCGTCATGATCTTGGAGGCAACCTCGAAGTAGCTTGGCAATCGGTCGCCGATCTGGTAGACCGCAACTGCGTCCTGATGAGGAGAGTTGGCCGAGACCTGCAACACACCGCTGCTGACTTGCCAAACACCGCTGTCGGCCAGCAAGTTTTCCGGCTTGTTATTGTCAAAGGTCGCAGATCGCAATACATCGCGTTTTCCGCCAGGAATATTGCCAGCTTGTGGGTCCGCCGGAGCACCGGTTTGGTCATGGAAGAACTGGTCTTGTTGACGCAGCAGCCCCAGCTCGCCGAACGGTTCTCCGTTGCGCGCTGGATCGAGCCCGCCCCCCTCATCGGTGCGACGAGTCGGATCGGCTCCATCACTCTTCGACAGCGCATACAGGAATTCGGACAATTGCGGCTGAAGTGTTCTGCTGACCGTTGCCGTACCGAATGGTGCAAATGGTACCAAGTAGGTATTGAACTCACCGACCCAATCGATCAAACGATCGCCGCCTGTATTGGCGATCAATACGTCTCTGCCAGCCCCACCGTAAGCTCGGTCTTCATAAAAAGGTTGCGTGTCAGGCGACTCGTTGTCGGACATTGCCGCAACGCCCTGCGTCTCGGTGTCATGAAAATCGTCATCGTTGATCAAATCATTCCCAAATCCGCCGTAACTGGTGTCCTTGCCAGTACCGCCCACGATCCAGTCATTTCCAAGGTCGCCGAAGAGCCGGTCTTTGCCATCGTCGAACGTGGCTAGATACGGCACTCCGTCGGGTGTCACACCTCCACTGCGAGCAATCCCCTCGCCGATGCCCACCAATCCATACTGTGAATTAAAGTAAAGTAAGAATGCGCCTGCCGTCGTACCCAACGCTCCCTTGTACGCGGAACCGAGCGGTGAACTGACTGGGTTGTTTGTCGCAATGACGATCTCGATCTTGCGGCGCGGATCGTACTCGTCATACAGCGCAAACTCACCGGATCGACGCGAGCGGTCGCGGTGCCAACCTGTTGGGTCGTCGACGTTGTGACGTAGGACATCGCCGGTGTTGAACGGGCGAGTCCAATCGCTGCGTGCGAAGCCGTTTAGTTCGTTGGCAAAACCATTCCCATTGGTATCACCCTCCTCGTACGTCTGCGTGTAAGAAACGAGGATGGCTTCGGCGCCCGATATCGCATCGTCACCGGCGCCACCGTGGAGTGCGTCGATGCCCAACCCACCGTAAATAATATCGTTCGCAAAACGCGGAACCACCGCGATTGGCACAGGGTTTTGATAGACTTCCAACCCACCGTCTGGATCGAGATTCCAAAGCGTTAAGTCAACCGTTTTCTTTAATTCTGCAGCGATGTTGATCGTGGCTGTTTGTACATTGCCGGGTGTATAGATGACTTCATTGAGCGCGTTGCCGTTGATGTTCTTAAGATCTTGGTCGGTCGCAAATTGGAATGCAGCCACACCGTAAAGCGGTTCCCCTAAGCTCGTACTGTTTCGGCTGGTAAAGATTCGCCCATCATCGCCGAGAACGCCGTCGTCACCGGTTCCGCCAGAGATCCAGTCAAAGCCCCATCCTGCAATGATATCATCGTCCTCGGCATCTCCATACGCGATGTCGTTGCCACCTGGCAAATAAACCGTGTCATCGCCCGTCTCGCCGTGAACTTCGTCGTGGCCGCCGATATCCACTTGGGCCTTGAGACCGAATTCATTGCGGAAGGCCGGGTTCCCAAACTTGTTAGGATTTGCATCCGGTCCGCCAATCGAATAATCGAGCAACGTCACGCCGCGAACAACGATCTTTTGATTGGGATCGTAGTTGTCGTAGTTGAACGTAACGTACAACTTGCTCGCCACGTTGTCGATCAAGTCATCACCTATCACTCCAACGATGCGAATGATGTTGGCGTTGTCACCCGCGATCGTGTCCGCGTCGCTTGCATGTCGCGTCGTCAATACAGGTAATGTCCCATCCGTGTTCAGGGCGTTGTTGCGACCTATCTGTGTTCCATCGCCTCCAAACAAAATATCGTCATCATCGGGCCGATTTATCGGAGACACCAGACTAAAGAACGTGGAACTACCCCCAACGATATCATCTTGCCCCATGCCACCAAAGACAATGTCGTTGCCGCCTCCACCTTCGACGTAGTCCTCGCCATCGGTAACTGCTGCCAATGAGGCCACGACGCTCAAAGGTCCTACCGGAGCATTTGCCTCGGGAGTGCGCGAAGCCCCCGCATGCGAAGTCGCTGCAAACGCAAGCTCGATTCCGCCATCACCTTGGATGACATCATCCCCTAATTGGCCAAACAACAAATCGTTCTTTTCGCTTCCCGCAATATAGTCGTTACCGAAGCTATCAACCCCATCGTCCCCTTGATCGAAGGCATAGTTGTGCAGCGCCGCATAGTCGATCAAATACTCAGCCCACCACGGTGAACCGTCCGGATCGCGGTAGTTGCGAGCGATTCCGTCGGTCAATAGGGCTCCGCTATTGCCGGCGCTTGGGAATGGAGCCTGATCGCTTCGTCCATAAAGCAAGGTGCCAGCCAACGTTTGAAATCGCAAGCTGGTAATCTCGTCCGTCAGATTCCCATCGTTGCCGCCTCGTCGAGTCAGACTTGTAACATTGTCTCCAAACACGAGATCGTCAGCTTCGTCGCCGTCGGCCATATCATGGCCAGCTCCGGCGATGATAATATCTCGACCCAGGTTTCCAAATATGACGTCATCGTTTCCATTCTGCAGATCTCTCGATTCGATTCGAATCAAGGACTCCAGAGTCGTCGTTTGTATTTTCTGCGGCAGCGCATTGGGGAGATTCGGATCGATCACGTTTTGAATGATGGTACCGTGATCGCCAAAAATAACGTCGTCATACGCAGCTTCTGGACCACCGCCAACCGTCCCGGGGCCATCGCCATAAATTAGGTCGCGACCCGCTGTCAACAAATCGGCGACAGGCGAGGCATAAGGCTCGACGGTGGTTCCATTGTTGATGAAGGTGGCTGTACCAGGGACAAACGTCGGCGCAGGACTGGAGTTGGTAGTTTCGATTGAAAGCGCTCGCGTCAAGATATTCACGTTGACGCCCGAGTCACCATAAATGTGATCGACACCTCTCAAGCCTCGGATTTCATCATCGCCAGACCCTCCCGCCAAATGATCGCCCGCTTGACTGCCAATGATCAAGTCATTGCCGGAACCACCGTAGGCTATAAAACCAACGCTGGGAAGCGACCCAAAACTGGTCGCGGCGAACAATCCGCTCGCATCGATCACGTCGTTGCCCGCATAAAAGAACGGATCCGCCAACGGGAATACCCACTCGTCATCTTCGTTATCTTCATCGGGCAATCCGCTGAACGGATCGAACGGTTTGTCGCCAAACTCGTAACCTAGCACGTCGTGCGCGTGCCCACTGTACCACACGCCATCTTGCGAGGTATCGCCGTAGACAACCAGAGGCGAGTTGGGGCCCGCCCCACCGCTGACCGTAATATGATCGCCACCGATTCGAACTCCGCCATCGATGGCAGGATCGTATCCAAAGACGGTAAGAGTCTGTGCAGCCATGGGAGTGAGGGCAGCGCCATTGAGAGTCATCACCGTGGCGGACAATCCGCCAATGGTCCAGGCTCCAGCCAAGCCGGATATCCAAACTTGTTGGCCAACTACGAAGCCGTCAGCGATCCAAGAGCCGACGCTACGTGTCAGGCTTGAAGTAGCAGTACTGGCCGAGCCCGTGAACGATTCCTTCGTCGCTTTGCTCACATGAACGGTCCGTTCAGACAACGCGACAGCGATGGGGCCACCACTGAGCATCATGATGCTGCCTGTCCCTTGCCCAATAAACGGTTTGACAAACGGGCCGGGATCGTTGGCAAAAGATAGAATCGTTCTGGTTCCCGTCTCTCCACTAATTTGGACTTGTTGTCCAATCGCATAGCCATCTTCGATCCACGACAACCCGTCGAGCCGATTGACGCTTGAGGTAGTCGTCTGCATCTTACCGTTGATCGACAATGGCATATTTCCACCGCCATGGATCACGGTCAAGCCACCGTGTACACCAGGCACGAATACCGTCCTAACCGCGTTGATCACCACGGCATCGTTTGGCAACTCAGCTCCTCGCAGCAACATTTGAGTGCCGCTCAGGGCGAAACCAACAAGTCGCCACGACCCAACTTGGCCCTCGATCATGACCAATTGGCCAACGACAAACCCGCCTGTTTCCCAACTGACACTGTCATGTCGGGTAATCGATGCGGTAGGAGCCACGTCGTCGACCGGGACCAGTTTGGCAATGGTTACATTACCGGTTCGCGTCACAGACGAATCGGCGGCCGTTATGGTTTTGACTACGTTGGAGTTCGGCAGTGCCGCTCCACCGGTGAGCGTCAATATACTGTTGTTACCAAGCGTGATGCTGTCCAAAATACTGGCCACGGTCCATGTCCCAGCCAAACCTGAGATCGAAATAGTCTGACCAACCAAGAATCCGCTCGCTTCCCAATCGAACCCAACACGACTGACAGTTCCGCCGCCCGCGCCCGAAGTGAACGTAAACTTGTTCGTGGCTGTCACGGGAGGAGCAGGGTCCAGCGTTGAGAGAATGTCGAGATGGTCGTTCCCTTTTCCACCGAGAAAGTTCACTACTTCCAAGGTGCTCAGTTGGCCGTCGGTAACAAATTGGCCATCCGAAAAAGCGATGGTGCCATAGCTGATTCCGCCGGGGAACAAGGTTGGCTCGCCGAACACGTCGCTCGCAATACCTGGGAAGCTCAAATCTTTGGCGGTACCAAAACCTCTCAGGGTCGTAGCGGTCATCGTCCCCGTTCGATCTTGTTGACTCGAATCGTTGAATATGTTCAGCACATCGATGGCTTTGCCTTCGGGTGGCTGGAGCCCTATTTCGAACAATTCCGCGTCGGATTCACCAGGCAGTTTGACACCATTCTTGAGCGATCGGTCCGCACCTGTCACGCCGCCCTCGACAGCTAAAGGCCCTGCAAGCTTGGATAGCAAGTGCGTCGAAACGGGGAATACTTTGACTCCCTCGCGCGTCGGTGGCACGTCATAATTCGAGTCCGGAGTAAGAACGATATTTTGCTGGACATACCAATTGGCGTTGGTAAACGTGGCAACCGCAGCCAGTCGATTGACAATGACATTCAATGACCCAGTCCACCATGCAGGCAAGACTCCCTCGGCGGTGAACTCGAGCTTAGAATCCTTGGCCTTGTTGTCACCACGTATGAGTGCGATCTTGAGATCTATCGATTGAGCCAGGTTGGCAGCGTTGGTGACGCGCACTCGCTGTCCCTCGAGGAAACCGTCCGACAAAAAGCCCGGCAGTTTCGTTCCCGCCAAGCCTGGTCGAATAATCTGTCGAAGCCCTGCGTCCAGATTGACCGTTCCCTCCCACAGACCTTGGCGGGCGAGCGTGCTGATTACCACCGTATCCTCGATCTCGACGGCAACGGCAGCGCCGGGCAGGCTGACGGTTAAAGTGAGCACGTCATCGCTTACTGCATGAACGTAGAAATCGCCATTCAATCCTGGGCCCGCGCCTGCGATTCGAATGAACTTGCCGATCGCAAATCCTTCGTCAATGAAGCTGCCCAGATCCGCACCGGTCGTGCGAGTCAATGTCGCCTTTCCGGCCACATTCAAGAATTCGATGCTGCCTACAAATTTTTGTGCCGCTTGATAACCACCAATCGTGCTCAATACAACCGGTGCGCCACCGATACTCAGTACATCCGCCAACCCATCGGTGAGGACCGCCACCTCGACGTTTTGCGTCGGCCGCAATGTCAAACGCATCGTATAATTGTCGTTAACCGTTTCGTCGTCCAATAACGTCGTCAGGTCATCGCGCACGAGCTGAGTCACACCCCCGCTTTCCAACGCCACGACACCGGCTGTTTCGTTGTCGATCACTTCGACATCGAGCAGTCCAGTTCCAGATCGCAAGTTCGGGAACACATAATCACCGTCCGCATCGATGGTGGACGTGTCCAAGCTAAACCCGATGACAGCTCGCTCTGGATCTTCGCGTTGGTAATCGTCGTCCGCAACGACGACAACACGAATGGGTTCATCCCAATTCGTCGAATCAAACGTTACCAGATAAGCAGTGCCACCCAAACCGTCTGGGATCGTGCTGAACCGACCGTCAAGGCTGCTTAAGTCCATCGCTTGTTGCGAATCCGCATCGAGCACTAACCTGAGCGTGATCGTGTCAACGCCTTGAGGCTCCCTGGCCAGTTCCACCAAGAACTCATCTCGCAGCTCGGTAATCGCTGTTCCCTCGATGACCAGCGTTCGTCGATCTTCGACGGTCGTACCCGGTTCGACTTCGGTCACGTAGACGCCAGGCGTATCGTTGTCGCGGACCGCGACCTCGACATTGCGGACGGCCACTCCATGGAATCGCGCGTCGCCAAGCGTTGGGTCGCCAGCTAGATTGGTTGAGATGACGCTATGCTGTGACACGACCACGCGATCCCCTTCGGAACGCAGATCGTCCACAGCGAATAGATATACGAACTGCGGATCATCCCAGTTGAGACTATCGAACCGCAGCACGACTGCTCGTTTAGGAATATGAGTCAAGGCTCCGTTTACCTGAATATGACGTCGAAAATCGTCGAGCGGGTCATCGATCGAGAGATCCGTACCGGTTGAGAGCCACATGGTGTCAGCCTTACCGTTTGGCAGCGGGGCTGGATTGTCAAACCGATCTTGCTCTTCTTCCTCTGGTGAACGAGCTGCCGACACAGTGACGAAGACGACCGTGCCTGCCATCGGAGCGACCGACAGGTGGACAGAGTACTTGTCGAGAGAAAGCCGTGACGTCATCGGATCGGACAGTGCGAATACACCACCCTCGGTCATGGTGGTGAAGCCATTCGTTTCCGTAATGACGACCAAGCCTTGGCTGCCGGTTGCCACGTTGTAGTCGATACCATCCACGGGTAAGCCGTTGTAGTTCGGGTCTGCCGAGCGTACCAAATGATCGATTGCGCCACTGGCTCCCTCAAGTTCGCGAACGACGATATCCTCGGTGATGTCCCCAGTAACGTTTATGGAGTCCGATCCCAAGCCACCGATGACGCGATAGGCGACACCGAACTCGGTGGACTGGACAAAGAACTCGTCATCCCCCTCCAGCCCGTCCACCTCGACCAATTCGATGGTGCTGTATCGCACGTTCAAGCCAGCGCCAAAGATGCCTTTGGCAGTGATGACGATGTCATCGGCGAACTCCGTGCCAAGAATGACCAGCTTATCAAAGCCTGTTCCGCCTTCGACCGAGACAGGTGCATTGACGTTGTATTGCACTTCGTCCGCACCACCTCCGGTGCGAATATCCAGCGGTTTGTTGGTCGAGAAGTTGCTTCCGATCTTTGGAACGGCAACCAATCGCCCGTCGGCTTCTTGCTTGAATACAATCGTGTCATCAGTCCAATCATCGGGAGTTTCGTCCGCGTCTGCCGCGTTGATCGTGCCATCCATGTTGCTATCGACGTTGACAGCATTGAGGTCATCGGCATCGATCTCACTATCATTGTTCCAATCTTTGGTCGAGACAGCGGCCAAAGCGAATGCCCTGACAACGAACAAGTCGTTCTCGTCATCCCCCTCGAGACGCAATTCGGCTTGATTCGAGTAAACGATGAACTCGTCATTTCCGGTTCCACCCGTGGCCACCAACGGGGCGTGTGTGCCTGGGCTCAACCATCCTCGGGTCGTGGCGATCAGTATCGGGAACACATCGTCGTGCAGCAAAGCCCCTTCGGTGTTATCGCGTTTGTTGCCAAAAATCTGCCCCACTTGGAATGTGTCAAAACCGGCTCCGCCATCCAACGTCGTAATGGTGCTGTTGTCATCCACGTAAAAATGATCGTTGCCACCGCGACCAAGGACCGTTAGGCGACCGTTGAGCCCTGCATCGTAGTTGATGCGTTGAACTTCGCTGGACGGTTCATTTCCAGTTGTTAAGTCACGGTACGAGTCTAAATTTCCGTGCAGCAGGGCCACATAGGCTGGGCGATCAGCGATTTCCGTTGGGATGTTGTTGGATGCTCGCATTAGGAACAGGTCGTCGTTCGGTTGCTTGAGGGTCGATGAGCCAGGAACGTTGCCGATGAAACTTGGCGACGTCTGATCGAAACCATAAATCGTCAACTCGTCGACACCTTCATCTTCCTCGCCTGTATCCAAT
>JBEBHM010000218.1:0-11817 GCA_040080875.1 Pirellula sp. | reverse complement strand
TCAGCATGCCATGGAGTTGGCGAGTTGGGTTCATCATCAATCGGTTCTTCGTGAACAACAGTTTCAAGATGCGGTCACCAAGCTTGGAGAGCTCAATGCGCGATTGGCCATGCACTTCGATCGCGAAGGGGCTATTGCCGCGCAGTTGACAGAATTGCGGGGCAAAAAATCACCGGAAATGGAAGCTGCCGAGCGCCAAGCGGATCGTGATCACGCAAACATCCTGGGCCGAATCAAGCATCTTGTCGACCGAATGCAGGAAGCCAAATCGGAAGTGGATTCCTGGAAAACAAGTATGCAAGAACTCAATTTGATCATCGATCAACTCGAACAGCACGAGGAACAGGAGGCCGAAAGCGTCGGCTGGCTCATGCCGCACGAATCCTGCGGACGATAAGCTGGAGTATCGAGTTTAATTGACTAACTGCGCATCAAACCAACCGTAGCGAGTCTCCTGATATTCAATTGTATCTGATCCTGCAAGTACGGCGAGCGAAATACAGCAGTTGGAGAGTTCGCTATCGATCGCCAATTTCTGTGTCGGAATTAACGGCATGTCGTGTTTGAGCTTGTAGACGCGCGAGGCCCCTGCCACTTCTGGCGATTCGTTGTCGTAATCCAGCTTCTCAAGTAGAATTCTCTTTCAGCCGCAGGGCATTTCAGGCCAGTTTGGTCGGGACATGCGATATGAAGATCCGTTTAGTCTGAGGGAAGTGATGCATTCAATAGCGAGAGTTCTAGGATTGTCGGCGATCGTGGCGTCGGTGTCTGTGCAAGCCGCAGAAGAGGTCGTTTCCTATAACAGGGATGTCCGACCGCTGTTATCCGACCGCTGCTTTGCTTGTCACGGTCCAGATCATTCGAAGCGGGAGGCGGACTTGCGGCTTGACATTTCCGATGGAAGTCAACTGGTGATCAAGCCGGGGGATCCGGATTCAAGCGAACTTTGGAAGCGACTGACCACGGACGACCCGTCGCTGCAAATGCCGCCCCATGCATCGAATAAAAAGCCTCTGACGGAACCGCAGAGAGAACTGGTTCGACGATGGATTCAGCAAGGAGCAGCGTACGAAAAATTCTGGTCTTTTGAGCCCCCGCGGCCTCAGGTATTGCCCTCGGTTGGGAATAGCGGTTGGCTCGCGAGCCGTATCGACCAGTTTGTCTTGGCTGGTCTTGAAAAAACGCGGATGAAGCCCCAGCCTCCGGCAGACAAGAGGACGTTGATTCGCCGCGTCACCCTAGAGCTGACAGGTCTACCTCCTACGCGACAGGAGGTTCAGCTGTTCGAACAAGATGATGCACCGGACTCCTATAGGAGATTGGTCGACCGTCTGTTGTCAACTCCGCAATATGGCGAGCACATGGCTCGCAATTGGTTGGATTTGGTACGATTTGCGGACACCAACGGTATGCATCACGATCACTATCGCGAGCTATCGCAGTATCGCGATTGGGTGATTCGGGCTTTTAATGCGAATATGCCCTTTGACCAGTTTGCAACATCTCAGCTCGCAGGGGACTTGATTGAGAACTCGACACTCGACCAGCAGATTGCTTCGGGCTACAATCGCCTGCACATGGTGATGGACAGGGGGACCAACCCTCCGCTGGAAAGTTACACTCGGAATGTCGTAGACCAGGTGGCCAACTTCGGAACGGTATTCCTGGGGATGACCCTGGAGTGTGCTGTTTGTCATGACCACAAATACGATCCCGTGAAGCAAAGAGATTTCTACCAACTCTTTGCTTTCTTTAACAACATCGACGGCGATCCAGAGACGCCAGGGCGCGAACAGCAACCTCCATTCTTGAGGCTGCCAACGCCGGAGGAGGCCAGCAGCTTGAAGGACTTCGAGTCACAACTCTCGGCGGTCTCTCACGAGATCGACGATTTGAACCAATCGCTCAAGGATCTTCCGGCCGAGGGCAAGTCGGATAAGGCTGGCGACGGCGCGGCAACCGAACCATCCAACTCGTTGGTCACGCTAGTGAAGAAAAAGGAAGAGGAGTTGCGTCGTCTGAAGACTGCGCGAGACGAACTCGAACGCAGCTTCGCTTTAGCTCTGGTGATGAAGGAACGATCCGATGTGCGGCCTGCCTACATTCTCAAGCGTGGTGCATACGACCAGCCAGGCGACGAGGTATCCAGGAACACGCCAGCGTTTTTGCCTCCATTGAAGTCTAGCGGCAATCTGAAGACACGCCTCGACCTAGCCCGCTGGGTGACCGACAAGCAGCACCCATTGATGGCGCGTGTGACGGTGAATCGGTTCTGGCAACAGTTTTTTGGTGTGGGGCTTGTGAAGTCGTCCGAAGATTTCGGCGCGCAGGGCGAGTTTCCAAGTCATCCCGAATTGTTGGACGACCTGACTAATGCATTTGTCGATTCTAACTGGGACGTCAAGTCGCTCGTCAAGTCGATTGTGTTGTCACAGACCTACCAGCAATCGTCGCGCGTCTCACCTACCGAATATCGAGCCGATGCGGAAAACCGGCTGCTCGGCCGCGGTTCTCGCGTTCGATTGGATTCTGAAGTGATTCGCGATCAAGTCCTCGCTATCAGCGGCGTGCTGAACAGTGCGATGTATGGAAAAAGCGTCAAGCCGCCACAGCCTGCCGACTTGTGGAAAACGGTTTCCATGGTCTCGTCCTCCACCTACTCTTTCAAGGAGGACACAGGTGATAAGATCTACCGGCGAAGCTTTTACACATTCTGGAAACGTGCTATGCCTCCGCCACAGATGACCATCTTTGACGCGCCCACGCGAGAAAGCTGTACTTCTCGACGAGAACGGACCAATACGCCCGTACAAGCCTTGTTGATGATGAATGAGAGCCAATATTTCGCAGCAGCTCGGTTTTTCGCGCGGCAATTGTTAGACCACTCGGATCAGAGCGACGCAGAACGCCTCCGCATCGCATTCGAGTCGGTAACGTCTCAATTGCCGGATGCACAGGAACAAGCGGACCTGCGAAACGGACTGGAGGGCTTTCGTTCGGTCTACCGAGACGACGTGGACTCAGCACGGGCCATGACCTCCGATCTGACTATGGCTACCGATGCGCAGCGTATCGAACTGGCAGCGCTTACCATGGTGGTCAATTCCCTTTTCAATCTCGATGCGGTCAAAACCAAGGAATAATAATCCATGTCTGATCATCTCCTCGAGCAATATCATTGGTTGCAATCACGGCGCCGGTTCTTGAACCACACCAGCATGGGGCTGGGCGCTGCCGTGCTAGGTTCCTTAATTGCCAAGCAAGCGCCTGCGGCAATACCGGGCTTGCCGCATTTCCGACCCCGCGCTAACCGCGTCATCTTTCTGTTTATGGGGGGAGCCCCAAGCCAAATCGAATTGTATGACTACAAACCGGGTCTCGAGGAGAAGTATAAACAGCCGCTGCCCGACGAGGTCCGAGACGGTCAACGTGTAACGGCCATGACCGACGGCGCGCAAAAATTGATTCAGCCATCCATCTTCAAATTCTCACAGCATGGTAGTTGCGGCAGGTACATGAGCGAGCTGCTTCCGAACTTGTCAACCGTGGTAGATGATCTGTGCTTCATCAAATCGATGCGCACGGAGGCGATCAATCACGATGAAGGCAAGACGCAGATGTGTACCGGATCGCAAATCCAGGGCAAACCGAGTTTGGGTGCCTGGCTGAGTTACGGGCTGGGATCTCTCAACAGCAATCTGCCTGACTTTATTGTGCTCAATTCGGCGTTCTGGTCCGGCGACCAGCAAAACGTGCAGGCCCTTTACAGCCGCCTATGGGGCACAGGGTTTTTGCCTTCCAAGTATCAAGGAGTGGCCTTCCAATCTGCAGGCGATCCAGTGCTTTTTCTCTCGAACCCTAACGGTGTTAGCCGTACCAGCCGGAGTAAGATGCTTGAGCTTGTGACTGGGCTCAATCAAAAACACGCGGCCGACATCGGAGATCCGGAGATTCACACCACGATTGCCCAACAGGAGATGGCTTTCCGCATGCAAGCCTCAGTCCCGGAACTGACCGATCTTCGAGACGAACCCGACTCGGTCAAGAAGCTGTACGGTCCCGAAGTCGAGAAGTCGGGCTCATTTGCACGGAACTGCATGCTCGCGAGGCGGATGGTCGAACGGGGCGTGCGCTTCGTGCAAGTCTTCCACCGCGGCTGGGATCATCACAGCACGCTTCCTGCGAAACTCCGAGGCCAATGCAAGGATGTCGATCAACCCTGGGCTGCACTGATTCAGGATCTCAAAATGCGCGGGATGCTTGAAGATACGCTGGTTGTCTGCTCCGGCGAGTTTGGACGCACGGTCTATGCCCAGGGCAAGCTCACCGCCACCGATTATGGACGCGATCATCATCCTCGATGCTTTACCGCTTGGCTGGCTGGTGGAGGAATCAAGGGAGGCATCGAGCACGGCCGGACGGACGAGTATAGTTACAACATCATCGATCAAAACGGTCTACGAACGACTCGTTTTGAGGACGACGCGGTCCACATCAATGACCTGAATGCCACCATCCTGAACCAACTTGGAATCGATCACCGCCGCCTGGCGTTTCGATTCCAAGGACTCGACCAGCGTTTGACAGGCGTCGAGGAAGCGCACGTCGTGGACAAAATTATCATTTGACGCGGCCAAAATGGGGTGAATGTCGCTCGCATTTTCAATCGCAGATCCGGGTGAATCGGGGGCGACAAGTTGAAGGGCTGTTCTTAGCGGACGTTTCACGAAGGCAAGTTGTCAACTAGGTTGTTACAAGTGCACTAATCACAGTGTGAGTACTCGTCATGTCTGACGTCACCCGAATCTTATCGCAAATTGAATTGGGAGATCCGTCGGCAGCTGAACAGCTTCTGCCGTTAGTTTATGAGGAATTGAGGAAATTGGCGGCGGCAAAGCTTGCCTGGGAAAAACCTGGATTGACCTTGCAAGCCACCGCGTTGGTCCACGAGGCCTACATAAAATTGGTAAGTCCGAATGCCGATCAAACTTGGGATGGTAGGGGGCATTTTTTTGCCGCAGCAGCAGAGGCTATGCGACGCATCTTGGTGGATAGCGCTCGTCGCAAGGGCAGACGCAAAAGAGGTGGAGAGCAAAAGCGGATCTCGATTTTGTATGCCGATCTGTCCGCAGCGACGAATCATGAGGAATTGTTAGCGGTTGATGAAGCACTACGAAAATTGGCCGAGGAAGATGCTGCGGCTGCCCAAATTGTCAAACTGAGATACTTTGCCGGACTGTCGACTGAAGAAGTCGCCGACACGCTCGGTATGTCACGTGCGACGGCATATCGACATTGGGCATACGCTAAGGCATGGCTACGTTGCGAGCTCGAGCACTAGTTTACTGCAGAGAAAAATTACGAAAAACCTCCATCTCGTTGAGACGAAGCGGACATCATTGACGCATTGATACGGAACAGCCAAATTCCTTTCCGGAACTCAATCATGACCCAGCCCAGTAACCCAAAAGCGATCTTTCTAGCCGCCGTCGAAGAGTCCAATTTGGAAAGACGCGCCAAATTAATTGACGAAGCGTGCGCGAGCAACGTCGCTTTGCGTGCCCGAGTTGAAGAACTGCTTGCCGCTCACAAGCCAGACCTTTTCTTTGAACGACCGGCTGTTCCAATCGATGCAACGATCGAGCACGACTCATCCAACGCGGAAATGTCAGATTACCAGACTTTGCCACCAATGGAAGCAAACGACAATTCGTCCAATCGCGGCGACGTTGGTGATCGAGTTCGTTATTTCGGTGACTACGAATTGCTCGAAGAGATCGCACGGGGTGGTATGGGTGTTGTCTACAAAGCAAGGCAAACGAGTCTTGGACGAATTGTCGCGCTAAAGATGATCCTAGCAGGACAGCTCGCGAGCAAAAGCGACATTCGACGATTTTACCTGGAGGCCCGAGCAGCTGCCAACCTGGATCATCCAGGTATCGTGCCTATCTATGAAATCGGCGAGCATGATCGAGCCCACTTCTTCACAATGGCCTTCGTAGATGGAAACAGTCTATCGAACAAGCTCAATGACGGCCCGATTTCTCCTAAATTGGCGGTCGCTTACGTCGGAAAAATAGCCGATGCAATTCAATTCGCACACGATCATGGAGTCATTCATCGAGATCTGAAGCCCGCAAATATTTTGCTCGACAATTGCGGCAACCCCAAGGTCACTGATTTCGGACTTGTAAAGCAAATCGAATCGACTGATGCGCTAACAATGACCGGGCAGATCGTTGGTACTCCGAGCTTCATGCCGCCCGAGCAAGCCGCTGGAAAGCATCATGAGTTGGGTCCCGCCGCCGATATTTATTCGCTAGGAGCGTTACTCTACGCATTGCTCACCGGCTTCCCACCTTTTCAAGGCAAAAATGCTTTGGACATACTCATGCAGGTGATCGATCGTCCCGCAATACCGCTGAGACAGATCAACGCAAAACTGCCTCGGGACCTGGAAACTATCTGTTCCAAGTGTTTGCAGAAAGAACCAGAGAAGCGTTATGTTTCGGCCGCAGAACTTGCTGAAGATCTTAGAAGGTTCGAAAAGGGAGAACCGATTCGCGCAAGGCCGATATCGCCGATCGAGAGGGTGCAGCAATGGTATAGGCGACACCCAATAATTGCGAATGCGATGCTGGCTTTTTTTGGCGGCATTAGTCTAACTTGGCTACTTCAAGTTGTCCCTACGGCAGAGTCTTCCACATTGACTCAACAAGGTCAATCGTTCGACGCAATGGGAGCCTTAAATGATCCTTTTCCCAAAAAAAGAAATACCGCCCCTGCGGTCCGGATCGGCCAATCCTCTTCGGTGGAAAGTAATTTTCTAGGAGAAGTACTCTACTACATGAATACATCGTATCCGTCTTATCCATTGGCTTTCAATCGCTCCAACATTGAAACGACTATTTGGGCTTGTCCAAGCAACCCAACGGACGCTTTGACGGCTTTGGAGAAAGGAGAGGTTGATGTGTATCCAATGTATACATCAGAAATAGCTGCGGGTCTTGGAGTTCGAATGTCTGAATTGGACGAAGGGGAACTTGAAGCAATTTTGAATGAACGAGGGCTACGCAAAACAGAGCCGCTAGGCGCACCCAGAACGTGCGGCCTTGTCGTCAGAAGCGTTACCGCAGAAAAGCTTGGACTTGCCAAAATCTCTGACCTTGCTGCAGCGAAGAACTCAGAAGTTAGGCTTGGCTTTAGTCGCGATTTCATGAATAGTCTTGACCACTGGCCATCACTTGCAGAGGCGCTCCAACTTACTCAGAAGCCCAAAATAATAGAACGAACCGTCGCCACGCCGTGGTCTGACAAACCGAGTATTGACGTAACCGATATTTTCTCTACTGAATTCATGCGACTTCCCGAGTACTATGTTGCCTTGGAAGACGATGTTGGTCTTTTCGCGAGTGACGATTGTGTGTTTGTTTATTCAAAAGCCCTCGAATCACGAGCCGATTTCGATTCGCGATTACTCTCGATCCTTGAGGGAAAAGTGGATGAAAGCACATTGCAGTCTGTTCATTGCAATCCACTTAACCGCAAGCGACTCTCTATCGATTTCTTAGCAAGAAGACTGAGAATCACTAACAGACATTACCATAGAGGGTATGCGCCTCCGCAGGAACCTAGCCTGCGCGCAGCGACACGTGAACATCTGTTTTTGGTTGCGGTCCCCATTGGGATAGCACTTATTATCACCCTCCCCATGATTGGGCTCTTAACAAGAATTCGTTGGCTTACCAATCCAGTCTTCAACGCTTCAAGGGCAGTACTCGCAGTTCCGTTTGTTGCGATGCTCGTTTTGCAAGTTGGGCTATTTGGTTATGGGGCTGCTCCGGCCCTTTTTTCATTGACGGCTTTTTCTATCGCCATGATCATGCGGCAAACGACCACGTACTTGGCGTCACCAACTATGCGATTAAGTTCGTTGGCTAATGAATTGATATCAGGTCTGAAAAACGCATCGTTTTACTGTGTTGGCAATGGGATGGTCGCTGGAATCGTTGGAGCAGGAGGCTATGGAGCAATAATTCTAGGGGCCATTCGAACTAACGATTTGAATTGGATGATCCAGGCAAGTGTACTTGCGACCCTGCTTGCTTTGTTTTTATTCGGAGTTTTTGGCTTGGTTGAGCAACTGCTTCGGTCTCGCACACTCTTTAAGCAAGTCACGCAAACGAAATAATTGTGTCTTGCCCTTGTCGATTAAGTCTAGGCTACTTCAAATCCGGATCTCATAATGCGCGGGATGCTTGCCGAGAGTGACCTGTGCCGTTTGAAAATGCTTCAGAGCGTTGCCAAATTTCTCGGCTTAGGCCGACGGGACGGTTGGGTTCCGCTCAAATGAGGTGACGTGAAGAAGATACAAGTCATGGGTCCGATCGGTTTCGGGTTCGATCAATACCATGAAGTGCTTACCAACCGCCAAATTTTCTGGATGACGAACTTCATAAGCTTGCCCGTCGCTCATCTTAATGATGAATGGAGCAAAGGGGGTCGCCCTGAGCAATTTGGTAAGTTGTTCTTTCATTCGTTACTCCAGACCCACTTGAACTGTGTCTAAATTGTATCTCAAGCCATCGCCAAGTCCAAGTGTAAAGGTTGAGGGCCTATTGGCCCGTAATTCGCGTTTCCATTTGGTAAACTCGGTGCCCTTTGCATGGGTTCGCCCTCTCTCTGCTGCTCATTTTGGCTACTGAATGCGCCGAGTTCGATAGGAAGTCCCGAAGAGAATCAATTGCAAAAAGGAATAGATCGCGACGATTCCAAACACATACGGGATAGCCGTTTCGAACCCTATATCCCGAGATGCAACTGGGCCAAGCACAGTGTCTGGTTCATCGGGCAGATATCGAATATTGACTTCGTCTCCCATTTTGGGCGTCATCAAGAACTGCAAATGCCCAAGTGTTTGGCTATGCTCAATGCCGTGAGAGTCATTGAACCTCACTGTGATGTTGTTCGGCAGGACGTTCGGCGGCGGAGGGTCCAACGCAACGACTACCGCTGGCACTTCGGACGCCGCATCCCATCTTCGCTGCAATTGAATCGCCCGCCAAATCACAGTGCCGAGGGATGCAACAAGTATTAGATGAAGCAG
Source organism: Pirellula sp. (assembly GCA_040080875.1). Taxonomy (GTDB): domain Bacteria; phylum Planctomycetota; class Planctomycetia; order Pirellulales; family Pirellulaceae; genus JBKCUI01. Next base: position 2,711 of record JBEBHM010000218.1, on the reverse strand, counting down.
TGCGACTAAAACTGACATGCGCTTGCGTTGGGTAGGCGTCGTGGAAGTGGCAGGCAGCTCCCGGACCTCGGATAATCGCTGCTGTTCCTTGGTCCATGGTCCACTGCCGTTTCGAGGTGATTGAGCAGGATCACAGAGATGGACCGTCGAAACAAGTCCATCCCGAAGTGTGAGGCCAAGGCCGAACGAAGGGATCCAAATCGTGCCTCTCGCAAGCTGTTCGCGACTGCGCGAGGCTGCATCGTTTTCGGGGGTTAAATTCGATGGAGTTCCGTCAGCGTCAATGCTGCACCAGAGCGTCTCTTTTCGAGAAAGCTTGAATATTCCAATGATTTCATGTGCTCGTTTTCCGATCACAGCTAGCGACGCAAATCGAAGTCGTTCATCGGTAACATCGATACGACTAAGCGTTCGAGGGCTTGTCTCCGAAAAAATCAAGTGAGTGCCGATTTCTGGCACCGGTAGATCACGCGTTCCATCGAAAGCAAATCGATCAACATCGATGCGATGGTCTCTTAAGATTTGAAGCACTGACTCAACCTCGGTTCCAAGAACCAGCGGTCCCATCCGAACTCCCAGTTCGACCAGCCAGAATTCAGCTTTTTTCATTTGTGTTACTCGAGGACTTCGACGCCGTCGGGATTGATAAAGAATGCTCTGCCGTTGAGGACTACTTTAGCCTTACCTTTAGCAAATGGTTCTGCATACGCATACTGGATCGGGATTACGACCTTTGCGTGTTCATCCAAAAAGCCCTGGAGTTTGTTCCTTTCAACGCGAATTCGCTTGACTTCTGGGTCGTAGTAGCCAACGCCGTCGTAGACCACTTCGGTAATCAAGTTCCCGTCCAAGTCGACAAAGCCACTTAGGTACTTTTCGTTTTCAATCTTGATCACTTGCCAACACCATGGACTTTGCGGGCTGATTTGATCGTAGTTTAAATCCGCAACCGTCTTGCCCTGTGTATCAATGATTCGATGTCGATCACCTGATTTAACGTAAGCGCGATCCTGATGAAATGACTCTGCGAATTCGAACTCCAAACCAAATGCTTTCTCGAAGTTCGAGTCAAGATAAAACCAAACGTCGTTGAGGCAGACCCTGGCGAACCCGCAACTGTAAGGATCGGCAGATTGAAATCCATTGACGCTTTCGAGATCTTCTGAGGAAATGGTTCCTCCATCCAAAGGGACAAACAAGAACTTGCGTTCAAACTGCACCAAGGCAAGACTACCAGCAATATCGTTCACCAGCATCTTCGAACTAGCTTGAACCACTTCGTTGCCATTCGCATCAACGATCCCCTCTTGGTAAATGTCCCCATCGCGAATGCTGATTTTTGCAAAACCGCTTTCGTTCGGTTTATCGATTTTGACCTTTCTCGAACTTGGAGGTTCCATATTCGTACTCATATTCGTCGTCATGTTGCTAGCGGATTGTTGGTTTGTGTTACCGCTGCCTGTTTTGCTGCTGCAACCGAGGGTCGATGCGAGTATAGAGGCGACTGCAAGTATGTAGAAGTATGAGTTCATGAATCGGGTTTCGTAAATTTGAATTCGGCCGCTTACGATCTGCTAGAGCGGTCCATATCGGTGTCCGTTCCTGCAATCTGACTGGAAACTGAGCTATGGCTTGGCTGTGGTCGTTTGGCGTCATGGTTTTGATTGATTGTAAAGGATTGGGAGTGCCGCATCGCTTTAATGTCAGCCAAGGTGGTTCCATTTATTTACCACGACCATCTTTTCATTGACAGTCCATTCGACGCAAGATCAACCGCCATATATCGATCTCGGATAGTTGATCCTTCTCACAGTTACGCGTCGCATCCCAATAACAAAACTGGTGAAGCATCTTGAGGAACTCGCTCTCGTCCTTGAAGTGTTGCTCGTCTGGATAGTCACCGGTGTCAAGACGTACAAAACGGTCTCTTCTCCAATCGATTCTCGTGTCGCCTTCCTTGTTCGAATCGCAAAAGGATGCACCACCTTTAACTGCTGCGACGATCGCCTGTTGAATCGCAGACACTGAATCGAGTTTTTGTTCTGCGATGAATGCTTCCTCGCAAAGTTGGCCATAGCGATGCATGGAACTTTCGTTGGCAAGCGGAGGGTCGGCTGCGATGAAGTCGGCGGTCCAGTACGCAAACCAACTGCCAGACGTCTTGCGGTAGTAATCGACGTAGTTGGACTTGAGTTCTCCCCAAGAAACTTCTGCACGTAACGAGTAGCAGTTCCATTCGGGCAAAGCCGCTTCGAAACACAACAAGAAGTCATAGTCCGCGCCGACGACATTGGCTTTTGCACGCATGCACAATTTGTCGTGCTCCATCGCTGGCGCAAACAGAGTCCGCAACTGGCGTTCCAAGGCAAACTTCACTTCATGTGGAGGACGTTTGTCGTTGAAAGAGAGCACGCGTTTCGCCCCGGTAGCAGATTCTTCGACCATGAGGCCTTGCGATGCAGACGAGTCGACCAGGTTCGGCGCGGATGGTTGCGGTTCGTACGAATTGCGAAGTGCATCCATATCTGGTTCAGATGGCGGTGGATTGGGCGGTTCGAGGACAAAGTAAAATCGCTGCGCATCGGTAAACTCACCAGAATAGATCGAACTGTTGCGTTCGTAAAAGCTCAGCGAGTCGTCGGCAGCTCGTGCTCGCGTGCTGACTTTGTTCGCCAGCTTGATGTAGGCTCCCGCAGGTGGCGCAGGAAAGC
>JBEBHM010000904.1:0-3157 GCA_040080875.1 Pirellula sp. | reverse complement strand
AGCGTGCACCGTTTTTCATTGCGGAGATGATTGTCTGCTGAATAGCAGGGACCGAATCAAGATGCTTTTCAGCGCTAAATGCTTGCTCGCAATGTTGGCGATAACGCTCTGCGGAGCTTTGGCTGGAAAGTGGCGAATTCGCTGCGATAAACTCACTTGTCCAGTGTTCAAACCAACTCCCTGCGGTCTTGCGGTAGTAATCGGCATGGTCTGAAGGTAGTTCTCCCCATAAGGCCTTCGCACGTAACGAGTAACAATTCCATTCAGGTAAGGCCGCTTCGAAACGGAGTAAAAAGTCATAGTCCGCGCCGACGATATTTGCTTTTGCTCGCAGGCACATCATGCCTTCCTCTATGGATGGCGTGAACAAAGTTCTAATCCCGCGTTCCAGTGCAAATTGCACTTCGTACGGAGGACGTTTATCACGGAAATGCAACACGCGCGTTGCCCCAGTAGTCGATTCTTCGATTGAAAATGCCTGCGAAGCATCGAAATCAACATCCGGCCCTTTCGCAGGAGTCGCTTCGCGCTCATTGGGAGTGACAATGTTTGGCTCCAAGCTCGCTGCATCACCTTGAGAAAGGCTTGCTACCGGTTGACTTGTCGACACGTTTGTTCGCAGCTCCAATGACTTGCGAATCGCGTCCATATCCAATTCGGCGGGGGGCGGATTGGGCGGCTCAATGACGAAGTAGAAGCGTTTCGTGTCTGTGAACTCTCCAGAATAGAGTGAACTGTTGCGTTCGTAAAAGCTGAAACCATCACCATCGGCTCGCGCCCTCGTGCAGACATTCTTTGCAAGCTTGATGTAAGCTCCCGCTGGTGGAGATGGAAAACCATGACCAATCTCGATGATCGCATTGCCGGAAGCCAACTCGTTTTCGACAAGGAATCGAAGAGACAGTGGAAACTTGGCAAGTTCTGCTTCTTGTTCGGATGTGATCGTCATGACGCATTCAGTGTCTTCTGATTTGGCAAACAAGCTGCGTATGCTGCTACACCACGAAATTCATGGACAGCACTGCGTTTTTTGGGGACAAACTACTTCTTGAATTCTAGCTTGAATCCTTCCTCCGTCTTGATGGTAATCTCAGCGCTGATCAAACCAGGATCGACGAAACTGACGAAGATCTTTTTGTCGCCATTGGTCATCGCGTAGTCTCCGGCCCGCTTCGTCTCGATGTTGGCCACAATCGACCAGCCAGCGGCCTTTTGCTTGGCTAGCCATTTTGTGACGATCAACTGGGCCTGGCCAGAGGAGGCGGTGAATTCGACTATCTGAGGCTTCGATTCTTTGAGCTTTGGCGACTCAAATGATTCGATGGCAATTGCTACGGGATTGGAAAGGCGATCTTGTTCTGCCGTCATTTTCGGGAGGCGACCGTGGATTCAATATGTCCGTTGGGCGAAACCGCCGGGAACACGGTCAGATCAAGAACACTCTTCGCATCGGCTACTGTGGCAACCTGGGCGTTGGCAGTCACATTCAAAAACGATAAACAAACAAAAACTGGAATCGCGATGAAACCCGCCAGATTGAAATGCAATGTCATAGTAAATCTCTCCTGATTCAAACACCGATCCATCACAGTGTAAGTGATTTGAGTGAATTGGATAATACCGCAACCAAGTATAGTCGCCATCCAATCGAGCTCAACCATCTTTGAACATCGTTGAAACCTATTGACAAGACTCAAGGCCCTCGCTGTCCCTCGATCCCTACTTCCGAGCGATCCTGACAGTTGCAGAGTAGAACCTCAAATAGATTTGGCAGGATGGAATAGTCGTCTACAATGTGTCCATCGCCTGCCGTTTTTTAGCATCAATTCAGAGCCAATCTTCAACGCGATTGGCCTTGTGCGAGTCTGGATCACCACGATGCCAATGACCAATTCAACCATCCTTCAAATCGTCGGCAATGCCTGTGCGGGGCTGGCCGTGATTGTCTTCCTGTGGCCGCTTCAACGCGTGCTGTCAGAGTACTCTCGCATGTACCTGAGCGATGACCGTTGGGCCGTACCTGTCCTGTACAGTCTGGTGCCGATGTGGCTGCTGCTGATGGCGGCGTTGCTGTGCATGACTGCCTGCGGTGGTTTCGACTGGCTTCGCCTGGGCCGCCCTGCACTCTATGTGCTTACCATTGCAACGACACTCTCGCTCGCTGCGGCAACCTTCGTCTTCGTGGGGCTCTACATTCGTCCTGGCATGACGCCGCGGGCGCTCTACTACCCATTCATCTGCGCGGTTCCGCTAGCCACCTTGCTGCTAGTACTGTTGAGCATCAATCCCGGCCTGAGTTCGGGCTCTGCGCCGGGATGGCTGCGTCTGCCCTGGGCCATCTTTGCCGCGTTGAGCATGGCCGCCTGTATGGTATTCGCCGGTAACTGGCTGATTCGTAATGGAGTGGCAGGGTTTGCCCAACAATTCGTCAAACTCGCCGGTTCGTCGCAGGAGGAGTTGGCTGCAGTTGCCGAAATGGATCCGGATCGGGACTTCGATTCTCTGTTGTGGCGATCTCCCCAAACGACCTGTGCCAGCCATTACACTTCACGCCCGATAGTTGTTATGTCAGTGGACCTGCAGGGAGTTGAACCCTGTAGCCTTGATTGCAAGTCAAAGCGCCGACCCGTCGGCAAGCCCGTTGCAAGACTTTGGACATTAGACTTTGGGCTTTAGGTAAATCGCTTTGAAGTTCGACCTAAAGCCTAAGGTCTAATGCCTAAAGCCTTTTAATGACTCGTGTGGGATTCGAACCCGACCTAGCTGGCTTGAAAGACCAGCAACCTCACCAGAAGTCGAACGAGCCGGATGAAGTTTGAGGTAAGAAGTTCGAAGTGTGAAATTTCAAACTTCGAACTTCGTAATTCAAACTTCTCAAAGTGGACTGGGAGGTGCTCGAACCCTCCTCTCCGGCTCTTCAGGCCAGCGCTATACCGTCTCAGCTACCAGTCCGTGAACAGGCTTTAGGCTATAGGCGTTAGGCTATAGGTTTCCAGACATCGCTTCGCGATACTCATCTTCCTCCAGCCTCTTGCCTCACGTCTCTGGCCTAAATATTGGCACGAAAAAACCCGGTGTCACTTTGGGGTAACACCGGGTTCGCCAACGTTTGCTTCGTTAGTACGGCCGAGTGTTACCTCCGATGTGGATGTAAGGG